>NZ_JAYGIA010000088.1:0-23584 GCF_034931165.1 Synechococcus sp. BA-124 BA4
GGATATCATCGCCGAGATGATCTCGGTTGAAGCCATCGGGGCCTCGATCAGCCCATCGCTGGTGCTCAGGCGGTAGCCACCGCTGTCCAGGGGTTGCAGGCGTTCAACGGCCATGCCCTCCCGCACCGGCACGGCGGCGTGAGCGGCAAAGCGGCGCAGGTAATCGACGATGGCGTCACGCCCCATGAACCCGTCGGGATCGTCGCCGTCGTAGGGGAACTCCGGCAGTCGGCATTGCCAGTTGGGAGTGACCAGGCAGAAGGAATCCCAGCGCTGGTGCTGCCAGGAGTGGGCGACCCGATGCCGCTCGAGCACCAATGGGGTCAACCCCTGCTGCTGGAGGCAGCTGGCCACCGACAGGCCGGCCTGGCCGGCGCCGATCACCACCACCGGCACGCGCAGGACGGCGGAGTCCGACGGGGGAGGCCCCGAGCTGGTGACGAGGCTGGTCCGCTGGCTTGGATTCACGGGCGCGTGCTGAATGTCCTGGCTGTCACGGTTCGGTCCTCACGCTGGTGATGGCGGTGTCGCGTGTCGTCGACATTGGCCTGAGCGTTTTGAAGCAACTCGTCCTTGAACGAGTTCGCCCTTGGGATGATCCAAAATCCTCTGATATCGAGAATCGATTGACGGTAGCGATCGTGACGAATCGCGGGTGACGGCCCGCTCTTGCGGGTGGCCTGGTGATTCTGTGGCAGTGGCTACACAGAACGCAACATGAGCTGTGCAAGGGTCTTGGTTGTTGCTTTTTAGCCAGGCCCTTCATCGATGCCCGAGGTCACCCATCCCGCTCATCAGGCGGGAGATTTTCTCGTTGATTACGAGGAAAAGGTTTTTCCTGATGTCAAGGCCGAGCCGGGCGAGAAGGCGCTGGTCACCTTTCACACCGTGGCCTTCGAAGGCTCGATCGGTCTGGTGAACCTGCTGCAGGCCAGCCGCCTGATCAACAAGGGCTTCGAGACCTCGATCCTGCTCTATGGGCCCGGTGTCACTCTCGGGGTGCAGCGGGGGTTCCCCAAGCTGGGGGATGCGGCCTTCGACGGTCATCTCAATTTCAATGCCCGTCTTCAGAAGTTCATGGATCAGGGAGGCAAGGTGTATGCCTGCCGTTTTGCCCTTCAGGCCCTCTATGGCCATGGCGAGGGTGCCTTGATTCCAGGTATTCGCCCCGTCAATCCACTCGATGTGCTCGACATCATTCTGATGCATCGCAAGGAGGGTGCCTTCATTCTCGATACCTGGACGCTCTGAATGGAGGCGCCGATCGTCGTTGCAGCCGCCCAGATCCGTCCGGTGCTTCACAGCCTGGAGGGGTCTGTGGCGCGGGTGCTGGAGGCCATGGCCGAAGCGGCTGCAGCCTCGGTGCAGCTGATCGTGTTCCCGGAAACCTTCCTCCCGTACTACCCCTACTTTTCCTTCATCGAGCCTCCCGTGCTGATGGGCCGCTCGCACCTGCGGCTCTATGAGCAGGCGGTGGTTGTGCCAGGCCCGGCGATCGACAGGATCGCGGACGCGGCCCGGTTGCATCGGATGCACGTGCTGCTGGGCATCAACGAGCGCGATGGCGGAAGCCTCTACAACGCCCAGTTGCTGATCGACGACACCGGCACGGTGCTGCTCAAACGCCGCAAGATCACCCCCACGTACCACGAGCGGATGGTCTGGGGCCAGGGCGACGGGTCCGGCCTGACGGTGGTCCCCACCGACCTCGGCAGGGTCGGTGCCCTGGCCTGCTGGGAGCACTACAACCCTCTGGCGCGTTTCAGCCTGATGGCCCAGGGGGAGGAGATCCACTGCGCCCAGTTCCCCGGCTCATTGGTGGGGCCGATCTTCAGCGAGCAGACGGCCGTCAGCCTGCGTCACCACGCCCTGGAGGCGGGATGTTTCGTGATCAGCTCCACGGCCTGGCTGGATCCCGCCGATCTGGACACGATCACGCCGGACGCCTCACTGCACAAGGCCCTCCAGGGCGGCTGCCACACCGCAGTGATCAGCCCCGAGGGCCGTTATCTCGCCGGCCCGCTCCCCGAAGGCGAAGGTCTGGCCATCGCCGAGCTCGACCCCTCGCTGATCACCAAACGCAAGCGGATGATGGACAGCGTGGGCCACTACAGCCGCCCCGATCTGCTGGGTCTGCGCATCGACCGCACCCCGGCCCGTCTGATCGAGGACCACCCCGGGCCTCCTGTTGATGTCCCTGCGGACCTGTCCCTCGTCGCAGCAGCGCTGCCCCCGCTGGAGGTGGCCTCCCATGGCTGAGCGCCCTTCGGCAGCACTGGGCCGTCTGGTCACCGAACTGCAGGTGAATGGAGTGGCGGTGCCAGCTGTTGGCGGTAATCCCGGTCGTCGTGGCGGTGCCGGCCCCTCCGATCACCGCGCCATCAGCGTCGATGGCGTCACGGTGATGGTGCCCGTCTACAACACCGCCTCCCAGGGCTCGCCCTATGCCCTGGAGCGCCACGACGATGGCGAGGTCTGGCTGAGCCACCGCGATGGGAGCGGCTCCCCGCAGCTGGTGGACACCCCGCCGGAGCCCCACTTCTACGGGCTGAGCACCGCCGATGGCACGTCGTACCGCTCGATCGCGCTGCTGCACGGCCGTGATGTGCTGGCCACCACCCTGCTGCAGACCTGCATCCGTTTCCGCGACCGCGCCCAGTCCTGCCAGTTCTGCGCGATCGAGCAATCGCTCGACGACGGCCGCACGCTGGCGCGCAAGACCCCCCAGCAGGTGGCCGAGGTGGCGGAGGCGGCCGTTCGGCTCGATGGCGTGAAGCAGTTGGTGATGACCACCGGCACCCCCAACTCCGACGACCGCGGCGCCCGTCTGATGGCGGAAACGGCGCGTGCCGTCAAGGCGCGGGTGCCCCTGCCGATCCAGGCCCAGTGCGAGCCCCCCGACGACCCGGTCTGGTTCCAGCGCATGAAGGACGCCGGCGTCGACAGCCTCGGCATGCACCTCGAGGTGGTCGAGCCCGACGTGCGCCAGCGCATCCTTCCCGGCAAGGCCGAGCTCAGTCTCGAGCGCTACTTCGCGGCCTTCGAGCAGGCGGTGGCCGTCTTCGGCCGGGGAGAGGTGTCCACCTACCTGCTCGCCGGACTCGGGGACAGCGCTGAGTCGATCGTGAGCTGCAGCGAGCGCCTGATCGCCCTGGGCGTCTATCCCTTCGTGGTCCCGTTCGTGCCGATCGCCGGAACCCCACTGGAGCACCATCCCGCTCCGAGCACCGACTTCATGGTCGAGGTCTACGCCGCGGTGGGTGGGTTGCTGGCCGCCTCCGATCTGATTTCGACCGCCATGACGGCGGGGTGCGCCAAGTGCGGCGCCTGCTCCGCCCTCCCCCTGTTCGAGTCCGGCACAGCCGGCCCTTCCTGAGCCCACGGCGATGTTCTTCATCGATCCCTCCAGCCACGAGATCGGCCGCAGCCCCAGCTCCGCGCCGGCGGCCTACACGCCCTCGGTTCGCTGGGGGCTCGGCGTCGACGCCGACGATTTCCGGCTCTCTCCTGGGGCCTGCTCCGATCGGTTCTCCTTTCACCTGCTGCGCCAGGGTTCCCCTCTGCTGGCGGGTTACTGGAGCCTGCGCAGTCGCATCTTCTGCGAGGAACAGCACCTGTTCGAGGCCACCGACCGCGACGCGAGCGATGATCTCGCCTACCCGATCGCCGCCCTGACCCACGGCGGAGAGAACGCGGGCTCGGTGGTGGGGGTGGTGAGGATCCTCGAGACCAGCCCCGGCCTCTGGTACGGCGGCCGTCTGGGGGTGGCTGCCGCGTTCCGCCGCCACAATCAGATCGGCAAGGGCCTGATCTGGAAGGCCGTCACCACGGCCCATGGCTGGGGCTGCAAGCGATTCCTGGCCACGGTGCAGATCCAGAACGTGCGCTTCTTCCGGCGCCTGCACTGGTGTTCGGTGGAGACCCTGGAGATCCGGGGCGTCAGCCACCATCTGATGGAGGCCGACCTCGACTACTACCTCCCCTCCCGTGAGCGGCGGCCGGAGGCACCCCCCATGGGGTCCCGACGCCAGGCGGCATGAGTGAGCCCGATCTGGAGGCCCTGGCCGCGCGGCTGCGACAACTGGCTGGCTGGCGCGGCAAGACGGACATCCAGCGTCCCGCGGCCCATTTCCCCCATCTCCCGTTCCCGGCCCTCGGCCTGGCGGCGGCCCTGGGCGATGACGCGGCCCTCCTGCCCGCCGCCACGGGCTCCCTCTTGCTGGCCTGCGAGGGACTCCATCCCGATCTGGTGGATCAGGACCCCTGGTTTGCGGGCTGGAGCGGTGTGCTGGTGAACCTCAGCGACATCGCCGCCATGGGCGGGCGACCCCTGGCGGTGGTCAACAGTCTCTGGAGTGGAGAGGCCAGGCATGCCGATCTCCTCCTCGATGGCCTGCGCGTGGCTTCCGAGACGTTCCAGGTGCCTGTGGTGGGAGGTCACACCAACCTGCACAGTCCCTACAACGCCCTCTCGGTGGCCGTGCTGGGGGTGGTGGCAGGTCCGGTGCTCTCGGCCCGTTTCGCCCGCCCGGGAGACCACTGCCATCTGCTGATCAACACCAGCGGCCATGTCCACCACCCCTATCCCTTCTGGGATGCAGCCACCCGGGCGGAGCCGGCGCTGCTGCGCCGCCATCTGGCCCTGATGGCGGAGCTGGCGGAAGCCGGGACGGTTCATGCGGCCAAGGACATCAGCATGGGAGGGCTGATCGGCACGGCCGTGATGTTCGCTGAAGCCGCGGGCTGCGGCCTGGAGCTCGACCTCGATGCCATCACCCCTCCAGCTGGGGTCAGCCTGGACGACTGGCTGTGCTGCTTTCCCAGCTACGGCTATCTGCTGGCTGCAGGTCCGGAGCGGGCCGGAGCCCTGGCGGCGGCCGTGGCGCCGTACGCCGATCTGCAGCTGAGCTGCATCGGTCAGTTCGGGCCTGTTGCCGGGGGCGTCAGCCTGAGGCAGGCGGGGCAGTGCCATCAGCTCTGGCCTCGAGATGAGACACTCACCGGATTCGGGGCCCTGTGCTGACGCCTACCACCGGCGTCGGCGGCGTCCTGGAGGATCCGCTCCTGTCCTCCCTGGCCCAGGCACCATGCCCGAAGTCCATCTGACCGTGGAGTGGCCCGATGGCCGCACCACGGTGCTTTACTCACCCTCCACGGTGATCCTGAACTACCTCCAGCCCGGCCAGAGCCTGGCGGTGGCTGAGCTGGCCAGCCGGGGAAGGGAGGCCCTGCGTCTGGCCTCCGAGCGGGTACGGGCGCGGTACGGCTTCGCCTGCACCCGGGCCGACGAGGAGGAGTGCCAGCTGCTGCAGACGGCCATGGGCTACGCGGACGATCAGCTGGTGCGGATCAGCGCCCCATGAGCCGCCACTACCTGCGCAAGTTCCAGGGCGACGGAGCGCCCCTGCCTCCACGTCCTCCCACACGCGCCATCGTCATCGCCTGGATCGGCGGTCTGCTGGCGATCGCGGCGGTGGCTCTGCTGCGGCTTGGTCTGACCCAGCCATTCGTACTCGGTTCCTTCGGGGCCACCTGCGTGCTGGCCTTCGGCTATCCCGACGTGCCCTTTTCCCAGCCCCGCAACATCGTGCTGGGTCATACCCTCAGTTCCGCCACGGGCCTGGTGTTCCTCACCCTCTTCGGGCCGACGTGGTGGGCGATGGCGATGGCTGCGGCCACCGCCATCGCCCTGATGATGGCCACCGGCACGGTGCATCCGCCCGCGGGATCGAACCCTGTGATCGTGTTTCTGCTCCAGCCAGGCTGGGACTTCCTGCTGCTGCCCACCCTGCTCGGCGCTCTGGTGGTCACCCTGGTGGCCCTCCTCTACAACAACGCTGTGCGCGAGAGCCGCTACCCGAAGTACTGGTGAGCGAGGGGCTGCTTCTGCCAGGAACTACGGGATCCCTGGGCTTTCCTCGGCTCGATCCGCCGTGGGCTCCGTCATGGCCTGATCCGTTCCGGCCTGGTGCAGCACCCGCTGCGGGAAGGGAATCTCGATTCCTTCTTCACTGAAGCGGTGCCAGACGGCGCTGCTCACCTCGCTCTTGATGCTGGCATTGTTCATCGGATTCTCGATCCAGAACCTCACGGCGTAGTTGATGCCGGAGTCGCCGTAGCTCAGCAGCAGGGCCTTGGGCGGGGGTTGCGGCAGTACCCGTGGAGAGGAGCGGGCCACCGCCTCCAGCCGTTGGATCACCGTGTCGGGGTCATGGCGGTAGGCGGCCGACACCTCCACCTGACTGCGGCGCAGACGGTCGCTGCCGGTGTAGGTGGTGGTGGTTTTGGTGAAGAAGTCCTGGTTGGGAATCACCAGCTCGGCGTTGTCGCGGTCGCGCCAGAGCACCGCCGCCCGCAGCCCAAGGCTGCGCACCTCGCAGGGATCCCCATCGATGAAGAGGATCTCGCCAGGGCGCACGGAACCCTCGAACAGCAGCCAGAGGCCGCTCACGAAGTTCGAGAACACCTCCTTGATGCCAAAGCCAAGACCGACCGACAACCCACCGGCCACGGCGGCGATCGCGGTGCTGTTCAGCCCGATGCGCCTGAGCACCCAGAGCGACCCCACGGCGATCACCAGATAGCGGCTCACCAGCTCCACCGCCACACGGGTGCTGCTGGAGAAGCCCAGCAGCCGCTGGAGTACATCCCCCAGTCCCACCACCGCATATTCCGACATCACCACCAGGAAATAGGGGATGGTCAGGATCAGGACGATGCCACTGGCGGTGAGTGGTTCGCCGAACAGGGTGATCAGGGGGATCTGGCCCACATCGATCAGGGAATCCAGCTGGTTGATCAGGGATCCCACCACCAGCAGTGCGAACAGGGGACGCACCAGCTGGCGGTAGAGGCGCTCGATGCTCGCGGCGGTGAACCAGCGCCGCGCCACCAGCTTCACCAGGGCCAGCACGATCCAGAGGCTGAACAGCTGGGCCACGTAATGGGCCAGGCCGTTGGGAAGTCCCAGCCAGCCCAGCACCAGGGCGTTGAGGCGCAGGCCCAGCAGCAGGCCCAGGCTGCCGAGGAACTCCAGCCGGTGGCCGCGACCCAGCAGGTGGGGCCTGATCCAGATGGCGTAGATGACATACAGCACAGCCCCGCTGATCACCTGGAGCATCACCTGGGGGCGGGCCAGGTAGCCCAGCCAACCGGAGATCTCGTAGAGGAAGAGGCGCATCGGCGATCGTGCGGACGGCAGAGCTCAGGGCTTGCTGGAGGGAGGCGCAGTGGCTGGACCCGCCTGAAGGGTCTCCATCACGTCGGAGGGTGCCTCAGCGTTCACGATGGCGCGCTCGAGGATGGCATCGATCCAGGCCAGGCGGGTTTCGGTCCGATCAGGGTCAGCGAAGCTCAACAGCTGGGCCCGGTCGAGGCTGTCCGCCAGGGCCGCGAACACCGCTGAGCTCTTGCTGGGGATCAGCACATCACGGTTCACCGGCAGGTTGCCCGGCGCCATCAGCATCAATCGCTTCTGGTTGAGCCGATTGAGGGTGAAGAGCACGAACTCCTTGGCCAGCTCCCGCTGCCGTGGTGTGGAGTGCCTCCCGAAACTCCAGACCTTCAGCCGGGTGAGCCCCTGAGCCGGCTGTCCGGGGCGGCCCGGCAGCTGCGACACCCCGAGAGACGGGCCCATGGACTTGCCGAGCCGTTCCAGCCAGAGGCTGTTGCAGCTGATCCAGTCGAGCTTGCCCTGCTCCATCTGATGCACCAGATCCACCGCATCTTCCGAGAACTCCACGTTCTGGTGGAGGTTGGCGTTGTTGAGCCAGCTCAGCCAGCGCAGCAGGTCCTGGCGATCGGTCCTGCTGATCACCAGCGTGCCGCCGGTCGGGATGGGTGTCCTCAGCAGCCGCTCAAGAGCCCCGCTGGCCTCCATGCCGCTGCTGGTCCAGTAGAGGTCGGTCAGCCGCAGGGGCAGACCGACCCTCAGTCCCTTGGCACTCAGGGCGATCAGATCAGTCAGATCGCGCGGTGGTGCGGGGACCTTCCGGCGGTTGTAGCAAGCCACCTCCGGCTGGGCCAGCAGCGGCACGGCCAGCAGCTTGCTGCCGACGCGAAAATCATCGAGAAAGCGGGGCTCGATCTCTTCAAGCCGTTTGGGATCGAGTGTCACTGCTTCACTCAATCCCTGTTGGTGCAGGCGCAAGGCGGTCACCACCCGGGTGACCATCAGGTCGGGGCCCAGCCCCCTGGAGGCGCGGAAGGAGGTGGAGCTCAGGAAGGCATCGCTGGGGAGGTGACGGACGTGGATGCTGACGCCGGGGTTCACCTGACGGAATTCATCGATCAGCTTGCGGGCCCGCTGTTCGCTGTCCCCCAGTTCCACCTGGGGAGTTCTGGTGGAATCGGTCTCGACGTACAGAAAGAGGCTGTCGGGTACGCCCCAGCCCTGGCAGCCTCCGCAGAGCAGCAGGGTGGCCAGGGCCGACAGGGACCGTGCCATCCCACCGCCCAGCCAGTGGCGTCGCCCGCTGGGCCACCGGTCGGTCATGCGGCCTCTGCTCGCGCCGCCTGGCCCACCAGCCGCTCACTCACCTCCCACAGCCGACGGCGCTGGGCCACATCACGCGCCGCCGGCGCGATCCGCACCTGGGTCGGCCATCCGCGCATCCCCCCCCATTGATCGGGCCCATAGTGTTCGCCGCCCTTCGCCGTTGGGGCGGTGGCGGCATGGAGCTGGGGAAGGGCCCCCATGGCGGCGCTCTGGAAGAGGGGGTCCATCAGCCGGTAGGCCAGCTCTTCGAGGCGGGAGCTGTTGGCCGCCACCGACGCCGGCTGGAGGTTGGTGCGGGCCAGCCCCGGATGGGCTGCCAGGGAGGCCACCGTGCTGCCCGCCGCCTCCAGCCTCTGCTGCAGTTCGAGGGCGAACATCACATTGGCCAGTTTGCTCTGGCTGTAGGCCGCCCAGCGGTCGTAGCGCCGCTCCGACTGCAGGTCGTCGAAGGCGATCCGCCCGAAGTACTGGGCGCCTGAGGTCACGGTCACCACCCGGGCGTCGGGTCGTCCTTCCATCAGGGGCAGCAGGGCGGAGGTCAGGGCGAAGTGCCCCAGGTGGTTGGTGCCGAACTGCAGTTCGAAGCCGTCCCGGGTGAGGCACCGGGGCGGAGCCATCACCCCGGCGTTGTTGATCAGCAGATCCAGGCGGCCGTAGTGCTCCCGCATCCACTGCGCCCCGGCGCGCACACTGGCCAGATCGGCCAGATCCAGTTCCAGCACCTCCATTCCAGCCGCCGCTGCGGGCAGCAGCTCGTCGCGGGCCTCCTCCCCGCGGCGGCGGGAACGGCAGGCCAGCACGACCGTGGCCCCACGGCTGGCCAGGGCCCGTGCCGACTCCAGTCCCAGCCCGCTGTTGGCTCCGGTGATGAGAGCGATGCGGCCGCTCTGATCAGGACTGTCGGCAATGGTCCAGGTCATCGGTGTGATCAGCGGCTCTGGAATGTCATCGTGTCGCGCGGGTTTCCATCACCGTGGGCCCCACCCAGAAGGCACCTGGATCCTGCCGTGCCTGGACCATCTCGGTCTGGGCACCCTCGGCTTCCGCCTCCGTCCACAGGCCCTGCCGGATCAGCTCGGGGCCGTAGACGGTCACGAATCGCTCCAACCAGCGAGCCACCCCGTCGCCAAGCCGTCCCACCACGCTGAGCGGCCGCAGCTCATCGACATGGAAGCCCCGCTCGCTGAGCAGAGAAGGCAGGCGGCGGTTCACATCCGGATCACCCCCGGCGGCGCGGAAGCTGGCCTTGGCGGCACGGCCGAAGCTCGCCACCGCCGGGGCGCCTGGATGCAACCCGAAGCTGCTCCAGTGGATGTACTCGTGGAAGATCACCCTGGCACCCGGTTCCAGGTTCGTGCCGAGCCCGTCGAGCAGAGGGTCGAGGTCGCCAAGGAACATCGCCACCCAGCGGCACCAGACCAGGTCGAAGGGTTCCCGGGGAAAGGGATCCCGGCAGAGGTCGTGCTGCCGCACCTCCAACTGGCTCAGCCCCGCGGCGGCGGCGCGGGCCGCCTCGGCGTAGGCCGCGCTCAGCTCCAGACCCAGCACACGGCCCGCGGGTCCCACCTCCCGGGCCAGCTCCATGGCCACGAACCCCGGGCCAGCCCCCAGATCCAGCACCCGCTCCCCTGGTTTCAGCGCGGCCCGTTGCCAGGCCTGCCGCGCCTCGGGCAGCCAGAGCTCGTGTTGAAGCCGCAGCCGCTCGAGTTCGATGGGATCGGTGCCGAGCAGGTAGGTGTCGGTGGCCACCGGTATGCGCTACGACCTCAGGACGTGTGGCTCAGTCCTCGCCGGGGAAGAGCAGCTCGGCCAGCTCGTCGGGGTCCACGTCGTAGACGCGAGCCAGGGAGGTTTCGATCGCCGAGGTCACCTCGCCCGGCAGGAAGCGCATGGAATTGAGTGCGTCCTCGGCGATGTCGTCGGTGAGCAGCCTCTCCTCACCGCCGAGCTTCTCGTCGTTGATCACCGCCATCACCCAGCTCTGGTAGGCGTAGACCAGATCGGAGAACTCGAGCTCCGGGTCGTTGAGATCCAGGGCCATGGGCGTGTCCTGTGCAAGCCCTTGCAGTTTGCCCCCAAGGGCGCACCTGCAACGGTTCAGGCCCGCCAGCCGCCGTTCCTGTGCGGAACTCCTGATCAGGGTCCCGGTTGCGGCAGCCTGGATCGCAGCCGCCATGCTCCATCCGTGACCTCAGCCGGCTCCGGCGCCAGCACACCCCAGGCCACGGCGCTCCAGGCCGGACTGTTCGACTTCGCCCTGGGGGAGCTGGTGCGGCAGCACCGCGTCAGCTTCCAGCCCCTGTGGACCACCGAGAGCTGGGCGAAGCTGATGATCTGGCTGGCGCTCAACTGCGGCGCCGACGGCAGCCGCGAGGGACTGGAGGTGTTCGCGGTGGCGATCGGCCCCCGCACCACCGCCCGGATGCGGCGGCTGTTCTTCGAGCGGGAGCTGGAGGAGGTGAACCTCAAGCTGATGGCCGATCCGGCCGAGCCCCGGGTGCTGGCCCTGCCGCTGGAGCCCGCAGGCGGCGAAGGGGGGCTGGTCCCGGCCACCCTCGCCGCGGCCCTGGAGCAGGTGGGTCTGACGGCGCATGTGCTCAGCGAGCCCCACAGCTGGCAGCGCCACGATGGGCTGGTGGCGATGCCCTGGGCGCGGGAGGCAGCGCCGGCCTGAATTTGTGGGTTCCTACGGTGACCGGCAGTGGGAGGCACGTGATGCGCCTGATCGGCACCTACCGAAGCCCCGGTTACGACGCCCTGGCCGACGCGGCCCTGGCGTTCTATGAGCGGCGGACTGATCTGCAGCGTGCCGGCGTGGCGTTCGGCCACGATCCCGCCCAACCCGCCAAGGTCTCCACCGACATCAGCCTGGTGGCGATCGACCGCTCCGATCCCGAAGCCCACGGCCTGGCGGAGGTGATCCTGCGGGGGGTGTCGGCCGGTCTGCAGCGCTATCTCGAGGAGCGTCCGCGTCTGCTGGAGGTGTGTCCGGAGCGTGCGCTGCATGTGACCCCGATCTTCAACCTGCAGCGCTACCAGCCCGGAGAAGGATTCCGCAGCTGGCACTGCGACTGGACCACCACCGAGGAGGCCACCGAGCCGATCCGGCGCGTGCTCGCCTGGATCCTCTACCTCAACACCCTCCCCGATGGCGGCACCGAGTTCCACTGGCAGGACCACCACGAGGAGGCCGAGCGGGGCAAGCTGCTGATCTTCCCGGCGGGGGTGTCGCACATCCACCGGGGCCGGGTGAGCCACCAGCACACCAAGACGATCGCCACCGGCTGGATCAATGCCGGCCGGCAGGAGGACTACCTGCAGCGGCTGGCCGCAGGCTGAGGCTGAGGCCTGAACTCCGCCGGATCCCCCGTTCGAGGGATGTGAGGGTTGTTCAAGGCCTCATGCCCCCGTCCGAAGGCTCTGCATACCTTGCGGGGGAACTGCATAGCTGGTTTTGATGGCGCCCAAGGCATACCGGCCCGGTTCGGCCTTCCCCGGAGTGATCGGCCGCACGGCCGATGTGTCCACCCCGGCCTGGCCCGAGCCGATACGAGCCCCGGAGGGCAGCCCCAATGTGCTGGTCATCGTGATGGACGACCTGGGGTACGGCCAGCTCGGCTGCTACGGCAGCCCGATCGCCACCCCCAACATCGATGCCCTGGCGGCCCAGGGGCTGCGCTTCAGCAACATGCACACCACGGCCCTGTGCTCGCCGTCGCGCTCCTGCATCATCAACGGCCGCAACCACCATTCCAACGGCCTGGCCTGCATCACCGAAGGGTCGATGGGCTACCCCGGCTCCAACGGCTACATCCCGTTCGCGAACGGCTACCTCTCGGAAATCCTGCTGCAGAAGGGGTACAACACCTACGCCGTGGGCAAGTGGCACCTCACGCCGGCGGAGGCCACCTCCGCCGCGGGCCCCTACGACCGCTGGCCCCTGGGCCGGGGGTTCGAGCGCTTCTACGGCTTCCTGGGGGGTGACACCCACCAGTACTACCCCGAGCTGGTGCGCGACAACACCCAGGTGGAGCCCCCCGCCACCCCCGAGGAGGGTTACCACCTCACCCCGGATCTGGTGACGCAGGCCAAGGCGATGATCGCCGATGCCAAACAGGTGGCCCCCAACAAACCTTTCTTCCTCTACTTCGCCCCCGGTGCCATGCATGCACCGCACCATGTGCCGAAGGAGTGGGCAGACAAGTACAAGGGGCAGTTTGATGACGGCTGGGAGGCCTACCGCCAGAAGGTGTTCGCCCGCCAGAAGGAACTGGGCCTCATTCCGCCCCACACGGTTCTCTCCCGCCACGATCCCGACGTGCCGGACTGGGACAGCCTCTCGGCGGAGGAGAAGCGCCTCTACGCCCGCATGATGGAGGTGTTCGCCGGCTTCCTCGAGCACGCCGACCATTACATCGGCGAGCTGATCTCCTTTCTCAAGCAGCTGGGGGAATATGACAACACCCTGATCATGCTGATCTCCGACAACGGCGCCAGCTCCGAGGGCGGGCCCACCGGGTCGGTGAACGAGGGCAAGTTCTTCAACAATGTTCCTGACAGCCTGGAGCAGAATCTGGCCGCCATCGATGACATCGGCGGCCCGAAGCATTTCAACCACTACCCCTGGGGCTGGACCCACGCCGGCAACACCCCCTTCCGCCGCTGGAAGCGCGAGACCTACCGGGGCGGCACCAGCGATCCCTTCATCGTGAGCTGGCCGAAGGGCATCGCCGCCCGGGGCGAGATTCGCAGCCAGTACGCCCACGCCATCGACATGCTGCCCACGGTGCTCGATGCCCTCGGCTTCGAGCCGCCGGCCACGATCCGGGGCGTGACCCAGAGCCCGATCGAAGGTTTCAGCCTGCGCAGTTGCTTCGACGATGCCGGAGCGCCGAGCCTGCACCGCACCCAGTACTTCGAGATGTTCGGCCACCGCTCGCTGTATCACGAGGGCTGGCGCGCGGTGTGCCCCTGGCCGGGCACCTCGTTCCTCCGGGAACGGAGAACACTCCCAGGCCGGAGTGGTGCCCGGCCTGGGAGTCCCTCACGCAGGATGAGCAGAAACTCTATGCCCGCTCCATGGAGAACTATGCGGGCTACCTCTCGTTCACCAATCAGGAGTGCGGGCGGCTGCTGGAGGCCATCCAGGAACTGCCCGATGCCGAGAACACCCTCATCTTCTCTATCGTGGGTGATAACGGAGCCAGCTCCGAGGGCGGGTTGACGGGCACGATCAATGAGGTGATGAACCTCAATGGTGTGCCCTCAGATCTCCAGGAGACCCTCATGCGGATCGATGACATCGGCAATTCTGATACCTAGCCCCACTACCCCCTGGGCTGGGCCTGGGCTGGGAATGCACCGTTTCAATGGGTGAAGCAGGTGGCCAGTCACCTGGGCGGATCCCGCAATCCCATGGTGGTCTCCTGGCCGAAGACGATCAAGGATCATGGGGCCACTCGCCCCATCTTCACCCATCTGATTGACATCGTGCCCACCATCCTGGATGTGGCCGGGATTCCGGCTCCAGGCACGGTGGATGGGTCCCCCAGAAGCCGATGGATGGTGTGCCGATCGCGTCATCGTTCAGGGATGCCCAGGCACGTCCGGTACGGCAGCGGCAATACTTCGACGTGTTCAGTAACCGCGCCATTGACGACAATGGCTGGATCGCCTGTGCCCAGCACACCTTCCCCTGGCGGCAGGACTATGCCCCCGGGCACTGGGAGAATGATCGCTGGGAGCTGTATTATCTCGATGAAGATTTCAGCGAGGCCAACGATCTCGCCATGGACCATCCTGAGAAGCTGGCAGAGCTTCAGGGGATCTTCGATCAGGAATGTGAAACCTACGGGGTGTATCCGCTCAATGATCGTGGCGCGGCCCGCCTGGCCGTTCCCAAGCCGCCGCCGGGAGGGGCCCGACCCCAACCGCACCCACTTCATCTACTATTCGGGTGCCCTCAGGCTGCCGGAGACCGCGGCGCCGAACACGAAGAATCGCTCCCACAGCATCGAGATCCAGATCGAGCGGCCCGGCGATGGCGTGCTGCTGGCGATCGGGGGCCAGTCGGTGGGCTTTGTGCTCTACGTCAAAGATGGCACGCCCATCTATCACTACAACTGGCTCGATCGGGAGCGGACGGTGATCCGCTCCGGTCAGCCTTTGCCCGAAGGATCGTCATCGCTGTGCTTCAAGTTCCACTACGACGGTGGTGGTGTCGGCCAGGGGGGTGAAGGGGACCTTTCTCTCATCGGCCAGGAGGTGGGGCGTCAGCGGATTCCCCACACCGTGGCGGGGCGCTTCGGGATCGACACCTTTGGCGTGGGCGCGGATACGGGATCCCCTTTGTGCAACGACTATCGGCCCCCCTACAGCTATACGGGACGCATCAGGCAGGTGGACATCCGCCTGGATGCTGGCGATGGTTCCAGCACGGCCGAGGAGGATGCGCTTCAGGCTCGATTCAAGGCCGGGAAGGACTACTGAAGCAGCCGGCGGCTGACGGCCAAGGTGGCCTCCTGGCCTGGCGGACATTTTCGGGTGTGTGATCCAACCCTTTCAAAGTGCAGCGAGGGCTGACCGCTCCGGCGGATCAGGGCAATCTGGAATGTTGCTCATTGGTTCTGGTCCGTTGCCTTACGCCTTTCCGTGCTCGCTGGGGTGATCGTTCTTTCCTGTTCAGGCTTGCGGGGGCGATCGCCCTCTGGATCGTCGGCGGCTGGATGATCCAGCTCGCCCTGCGCCTGCTGTGCCACACCCTTAACCGCGGCAGTCTTGACGCGATGGTGATCGGCTGCCTGCATCAACATCCTCGGCTTCTTCGGCATCCAGATCGCCAGCTTCGCCGCCCTTGGGCACCTTCGCCGCCGGGGTGGTCCTGCAGATCTTCCGGCCGATCAGCGGGGGGGATTACATCGAAGGCGGTGGCGTGGAAGACACGGTGGAGGAGGTGGGCATGTTCGTGACCTCCATTGCCTCGCCGGCCAACGTGAGCCACATCGTGGCCAACGGCAAGCTCGATAACTCCGCCGACATGGAGGTGCTGGAGTTCACCGAGCGAGGGCCGAAACTGGCTGTGCGCCCTCCTGCCCACACCAGCCACTACTTGTAGATGTACGTCGACACCAACTGCGTGATCAGTGACGTTCATGGCAAGGCAGGCTTCCCGCTGCCCCGGATTCCGGTGGCGATTCCCTGAGCACGGGCGTCAGCGCCGTCCGGGGTGTGGCGTTCGTGCGGTGGCCTCCCTTGGGAGGCACCCGGTTCGCGTGCTTGCCCTCAACCGAAGCCCCAGTCCGCCGCCTGCTCACTGCCTGGATCTTCCATGGCTTCCTGGATCCAGACGAGAAGGAGTGCCTCCGCTCCGCACCGAGCGCCCCCTTCCCCGCGGAAGTGGAGCTGACGCACTGAAGCTTGCAGCCCTCTCTGGACGCGGCCCGCACTTTCCGGCCATCGTGCAACTGGCCGGTGCGCAATTGGCTTGTACGGCGTCACGCGGCGGTGGCCCTGCAGGAGGCTGTGGTTGCAACGAACCTGCAGCAGGCGGAAAGGCGGTGAACCATGGCAGCTATACTTCCACAACGCAATGCAGGCGTGGAGGGGGAAGCCAATGTCCAGCGAAACCCCGCCGCTTTTCGGTAAAACAAGGTTTCTGGTCGGGCTGATTGATGAGTTTCTCGACAAGATCTCCGAGGGTGTGATCATCGTCGAGGTGGGCATAAAAGCCTATCTCTCTGCCCACGAGGAGCCGGAGATCTGCCTTGAGAAGCTGAATCAGATCATTGAGATCAAGCGCAGCTGCAGTGAACTGCGACGCACGATCGTCACGATGCTTTATGCCGAGATGCTGCTGCCCGATGCCCGCGGCGACGTGCTGCGCCTGCTCGGCAGCCTGTTCGAGCTGCTCGATGAGATGGGTGACAACTTCCAGGAGTTGATGGTCGTTCAGCCGCGCGGCCTGCCGGAATTCGGCCAGGATTTTGCCGATCTCACCGACATGGCGATCCGCTGCGTGCAGGCCGTGGTGGCGGCGGCCCGCACGTTCTTCCGTGCACCGGTCGCTGTGCGTGACCACATCAACGAAGTGCGGGTGTTCGAAGATGAAACCGACAAGCTCGCCTGGCGGATGAAGCGCAGGATTTTCGCCACCGAACTCAGCTTTGAGCAGCGTTCCCAGCTGCGGGAAGCCGTGGCCATGATCGACTCCATGGCCGACAGGGCGGAGAACATCGGCGATGACCTCTCGATCTTTGCGATCAAGCGTTCGCTCTGAGCTGGAGGTTTCTCTGTGTCCCTGATCGTCACCCTGGTTTTCCTCTCCAGTGGCCTGTTTCTGGGCTGGTCGATGGGGGCGAATGACGCGTCCAACGCCTTCGGCACCGCCGTGGCCACACGGATGATCCGCTTCTCCACCGCCGCTTTCCTGTGCAGCGCGTTCGTGATCATCGGCGCAGTCACCAGTGGCGCCGGCGCCGCCGAGGGACTTGGACAGCTGGGCTCCATCAACGCCCTGCCGGGCGCCTTCACGGCTGCCCTGGCGGCTGCGGTCACGGTGGCCTGGATGAGCAAGGTGGGCCTGCCGGCCTCCACCAGTCAGGCGGTGGTGGGTTCGATCATCGGCTGGAACCTGTTCAGTGGCTCACCCACCGACCTGGGCACACTGCGCCGGATCGTGGCCACCTGGGCGATCTCACCCGTGCTCGGGGCGATCTTCGCGATGGTGCTGTACAAGCTGCTGCTGGAGTGGATTCGCCTCAGTCAGCCTCACCTGCTCTCGCTCGATCGCAACACCCGCACAGGCCTTGTCCTGGCGGGTATCTTCGGTTCCTATGCCATCGGCGCCAACGGCATCGGCAACGTGATGGGCTTCTTCGTGGAAGCGTCACCATTCCGTGATCTCGCCGTTGGCAGCATCAATGTTTCGTCCGTGGAGCAGTTGTTTCTGATCGGCTCCATCGCTGTGGCTGTGGGTGTCTACACCTACTCACGACGCGTGATGCTGACCGTGGGTGACAGCCTGCTGACCCTCTCACCCCTGGCTGCCTTCGTGGTGGTGGTGTCCCATTCGTTGGTGCTGTTCCTCTTCTCCTCCACGGCGTTGGAGAGCCTGCTGGCGAATCTTGGACTGCCCACGATTCCGTTGTTACCGGTGTCGGGTTCGCAGGCGGTGATCGGTTCAGTGCTTGGCATCGGCCTGCTGCAGGGCCTCAAGGGGGTCCGCCAGATTCGCTGGGGCGTCCTTGGAGGGATCGCCTCCGGCTGGGTCACCACGCCACTGATCTCGGCCATGATCGGCTTCGTGCTGTTGTTCGTGGTCCAGAACGTCTTCGGCCAGGAGGTCTACCTCCCACCCCACTCCGGCTGACTCCTCTGCTCCGGCGCCATCCTCTTCCCAAGGACTGTGGTAGGCGGAGGCAGGGTGAGCCCACCCCCTTTGCGGCCATGGGCAGATCTTCCTCTGCCCCCCCTTGGCCAAGGCCACAGCCGCGCCTGCTTCCATTCCTAGTGCGCCAGCTGAACCGTTCTCGGCGGTGATCCCGCCGCCGAAGGTGACCGGCAGCCGACCACGCCTCGATCGCGGTGCAGTCGATCCTGGAGAGGAAGGTCGACATCCAGCTGGATGCTGCCGATGGTTCCAACACGGCTGAGGAGGATGCTCTTCAGGCCCGATTCAAGGCTGGGAAGGACTACTGACAGGCCAGGGTGAGCCATCGGGGTTCGAGCTGTCCTTTGCGACCGCTGTGGCCGGATCTTGAGGAAGGCTGATCGATGGCGCCACAACCCTCAGCCAGAAGCAGAACGCCACCTGAAACTGAGCTCGGTTCATCCGCTCCACGCCGATCAGAACGCTGAGGGAGAGCTGCCTTCAAATCTCCGGAGATCCGAGCGGATCTCCGAGTTGGGGCATGGCCTGGGATTGGTCCTGAGGCGGAAAGAGCTCGAGTTCCGGCATGGACTCCTGCAATTCCTCGATGCTGTCCGGGGGCAGAGTCAGTGATCCGGAGTCATTGAAGAAAGGAGCCCCGCCCTCGGCCTGTTGACCGAAGTTCAGGTCCAGAGCCCCAATCAGCAAGGCAGTGAAGACGAGATTGACCAGCCATTGGAGTGGCCCGCGTCTGGTGAGCGACATGATCGGCACGAGGAGATCTTCGACCTTACGATCATTGATCCGGCGTGAGCTGTCTGAGCGAACGAACTGGTAAGCGTCGTTGAACAACATCAGCGAGAGTGAACGGCGATGAGGCTGCTCCAGTGGCCGTTGATGGACATCTCAGGATGGCGGATCTTTGTCGAGCGGATGGTCATCGGTGGAACACTGTGCTGACGTGATGGCGATCGATTGATTTAATGTTGGTTACGTGGGGGCGCCTTGTCCTCTGAACGGATGACTGAAGGGAATGCGCTGACTCTCCGGCAGTGGCTCAGACAGGCCATGACGCCATGCTGCGGCTGATCAGGCTCTGCCCGGGGTCTGGGTAGACCGAGCGACCTCGTTGACGTCTGCAGAAGCCATCGGCGCCCTTTGAGACCATGGGGTCACCGCTGGCGCACTGTGTTCCATGGCCGAGGCCGCCCTGCCCAAGACCTACGACCCGGCCGGCACCGAAGCCCGCTGGCAGGGCGCCTGGGAGGAAGCCGGTGCCTTCCATCCCGATCCGAGTGCGCCAGGTGATCCGTTCTCGGTGGTGATCCCGCCGCCGAACGTGACCGGCAGCCTGCACATGGGCCACGGCTTCGAGACGGCCCTGATCGACACGATCGTGCGCTTCCAGCGGCTGCAGGGCAAAAATGTGTTGTGTCTGCCCGGCACCGACCACGCCTCGATCGCGGTGCAGTCGATCCTGGAGAGGCAGATCAAGGCCGAGGGCGGCAGCAAGGACGACCTGGGCCGCGACGCCTTCCTCGAGCGCGCCTGGAGCTGGAAGGCCGCGAGCGGCGGCACGATCGTCGGCCAGCTGCGGCGGCTGGGTTACTCGGTGGACTGGAAGCGGGAGCGCTTCACCCTTGATCCCGGCCTCAACAAAGCCGTGGTGGAGGCCTTCGTGCGGCTGCACGAGCAGGGGCTGATCTACCGGGGCGAGTACCTGGTGAACTGGTGCCCGGCCTCGGGATCGGCGGTGAGCGATCTGGAGGTGGAGATGAAGGAGCTCGACGGGCACCTCTGGCACTTCCGCTATCCGCTCAGCGGCGGTGCCGCCGCCGATGGCACCGATCACCTGGTGGTGGCCACCACCCGCCCCGAAACCCTGCTGGGCGACACCGGCGTGGCCGTCCACCCCACCGACCCCCGCTACGCCGCCCTGGTGGGCCAGACGATCACCCTGCCACTGGTGGGCCGAGAGATTCCGATCGTGGCCGATGAGCACGTCGATCCCGCCTTCGGCACCGGCTGTGTCAAGGTCACGCCCGCCCACGACCCCAACGACTTCGCCATCGGTTCCCGCCATGGCCTGCCCCTGATCACGGTGATGGCGAAGGACGGCAGCATGAACGCCGCTAGCGGCCGCTTCGCCGGGCTGGATCGCTTCGAGGCCAGGAAGGCGGTGGTGGCCGCGATGGAGGCCGAAGGCTTCCTGGTGAAGGTGGAACCGCACCGCCACAGCGTGCCGTTTTCGGATCGGGGCAAGGTGCCGGTGGAGCCGCTGCTCTCCACCCAGTGGTTCGCCCGGGCCGAGCCCCTGGCCGCCCGCTGCCGCGAGGCCCTCGATAGGGGCGAGCCCCGCTTCGTGCCCCAGCGCTGGGAGAAGGTCTACCGCGACTGGCTCACGGACATCCGCGACTGGTGCATCAGCCGCCAGCTCTGGTGGGGCCACCGCATCCCCGCCTGGTTTGTGGTGAGCGAGACCGGCGGCGTGATTTCTGATGCCACCCCCTATGTGGTGGCGCGCGACGGGGCCGAAGCCCAGGCCAAGGCGGAGGCGCAATACGGGGAGGCCAGCCGGGCGGCGGGGCGGGAGCTGCAGCTGGAGCAGGACCCCGACGTGCTCGACACCTGGTTCTCCAGCGGCCTCTGGCCCTTCTCCACCCTGGGCTGGCCCGACGAGACCAGCGCCGACCTGGCCACCTGGTATCCCACCAGCGTGCTGGTGACCGGCTTCGACATCATCTTCTTCTGGGTGGCGCGGATGACGATGCTCTCCGGCGCCTTCCTGCAGGAGGGCGAGGTGCCGGTGGGCGGCCGCGACACCTGGATCCCCTTCCGCGACGTGATGATCCACGGCCTGGTACGGGATGAGAACAACCGCAAGATGAGCAAATCCGCGGGCAACGGCATCGATCCTCTGCCGCTGATCGAGCGCTACGGCGCCGATGCCCTGCGCTTCGCCCTGGTGCGGGAGGTGGCCGGCGCCGGCCAGGACATCCGCCTCGACTACGACCGCACCGACGGCAGCTCGGCCACGGTGGAGGCGGCGCGCAACTTCGCCAACAAGCTCTGGAACGCCACCCGCTTCGCCCTGATGAACCTGGGCGGCGAAACGCCCGCCTCCCTGGGGGAACCCGATCCCGAGAGCCTGACCCTGGCCGATCGCTGGATTCTCTCCCGCCTGGCCCGGGTGAACCGCGAAACCGCCGAGCGCTATGGCAGCTACGGCCTCGGCGAGGCCGCCAAGGGGCTCTACGAGTTCGCCTGGAACGAGGTCTGCGACTGGACGATCGAGCTGCTCAAGCGGCGGCTCAATCCCCGACCCGCCAGCGAGGGCGACACCCCGGGCGAGACCCTCAGTCCCGAAGCCCTGGCCGATCAGCGGGTGGCCCGGCAGGTGCTTGCCAAGGTGCTGGCCGAACTGCTGGTGCTGCTCCATCCACTGATGCCCCACCTGAGTGAGGAGCTCTGGCACGGTCTCACCGGCGCCCAGGAAGAAACCTTCCTGGCCCTGCAGGCCTGGCCGGCGCTGAACGAGGCGGCCCTCGATGACGCCCTCGAGGCCCGGTTCTCCGAGCTGATCGAAGCGATCCGGGTGGTGCGCAACCTGCGGGCCGTGGCCGGCCTCAAGCCCTCCCAGAGCGCGCCGGTGGTGTTCCTCACCAGCCGGCCGGAGCTGGCGGCGGTGCTGCGCGAGGCCACGGGCGACATCACCGCCCTCACCCGAGCGGCGTCGGTGGAGGTGCGAGATCCAGGCGCCTCTGCCGCGCCAGCCAGCGAGCGCTGCCTGGCGGCGGTGAGCGGTGAACTGCAGGTGTTGCTGCCGATCGAGGGCCTGGTCGATCTCGACGCCTTGCGCGGCCGCCTGGAGAAGGACCTGGCCAAGGCGGAGAAGGAGATCAAGGGCCTGGCCGGTCGCCTGGCCAACCCCAACTTCGCCGGCAAGGCACCGCCGGAGGTGGTGGCCGAGTGCCGCGTCAACCTGGCCGAAGCTGAGGCCCAGGCGGCACTGGCGCAGGGAAGGCTGAAGGGTTTGGGCTGATGGCCCTTCAGCACCGGGATCCGTTTCCATCCCTCCAAGCGGAGATCGGTTGCCTCTGCAGCTGGTCACGGTCCCAGTGCAGGCCTTGGGCGGCAGCCTCGTAGGTGCTCTGCAGGAAGCTCAGCAGCACCTCATCGGGTGATGGAGCTGTTCGCACGGCGTCGTAGGGGAGGAGGAATTCGCCGAGCGAGGCCGTCCAGCGGGCCTCAGCCGGGGCGATGGTGCTCTCGCTGAATCCTGGTGGGGTTGGATAGGCATACGAGTAGAAGCTTGCTGCCTGCGCACCGCCGCCCCCTGGCCAGAATCCGGCACTGATCACCTGATGGGAGTAGGCCTCACGGGTCACCCAGTCCGGGAGGTTGGGAATGCCACCTGGGTGCACCGGCGCCAGCTGGCCAGAGAAGCGGGTCACCGCCAGATCGAAACTTCCCCAGAAAAAATGAACCGGGCTGCACTTGCCCAGAAACCTTGATCGGAACTCCTTGAAGACACGGTCGGCCTGCAGCAGGGCTCTCCAGAATCGGCAGGCGGCATCCGCGTCGTAGTGGTGATGAAGCGTGTCGCGCTCGAACGGAATCGGGTCCACGATCTCGCAGGGTGTGGTCCTGATCGCGACATCAAGCCCCAGGGCGTGCAGCTCAGCCATCACCGCTCGATAGAAATCAGCCACACTGCGGGGCTCCAGGGCGACCTGACGCTTCTCCCCCAGACTGGTCTGAATCACCAGCTGGTGATCAATGAAGTCGAAGATCAGCTCGAACAGGCGACCGCCATGGGGAATGGGTGAGGTGGTGAGGCCACGGGTACTCAGGTAGAGCGGTGCGTGCCAGGAATGGTTGGTCCATGGTGTTTGAACCAGGCGGATCTTGCCGATGATCTGCATCCAGAGCTGCAGGGTTGTGGTCGTTGCTTCCCACTCGGTATAGGGAATGTCGGGCCAGTCCTGGCTTGTCGAGCGTTGTGGGGCATTCATGGGAACCTGAACGACTGTGGCTCTGAGTCTCTCGACGCCCCGATCAACGCCTTGTGGTGATCGGTGACGTGGGCTGTTGTCCAGTGCTTCTTTAGAGCCCCTTGCGATCCAGCGCCTCGGCCAGCCGCGTCACCGCCGAGGCCAGCTGCGCCTGGGTGTTGGGGGGCGCCACCGCCTCCTCCTTGCGCTTGGTGGCCTCGATCGCCCGCACGATCAGGAACACCACCAAGGCGATCACCAGGAAGTTGAACAGGGCCACGAGCACCGCCCCGGCGGGCCAGGCCTGGATCGACTCCACCTGGGCGGCCTTGAGCGCAGGCTCCAGCAGGCTGGTCATCACCAGGCTCACCACCGCATCCACCATCTTGCCGAAGGCACCGCCGATCACCACGGCCACCGCCAGGTCCACCACGTTGCCCTTGTTGATGAAGGCCTTGAAATCCGCGAGAAGGCCGGGGCGGCGTGAGGCCATGGCAGGGCTGGGCAGACGTGGGCTGATCATGCGGTACAGCCCTGGGCGTATCAGCCGACCATCGGTCTGAGGAACGGCCTCAGCAACAAAACAACGCCGGCCAGGGCTCCGGCCGCAGGCCGCGGGGCAGGTAGAGCGGATGCATGGGGTGGCCATCGCGGCTCAGGCGCAGGCAGTGCAGGCCGGACAGCCAGGAGAGCACCGCGGTGGCGCGCCCGAGGTGGGCTCCGCTC
>NZ_JAYGIA010000089.1:0-19486 GCF_034931165.1 Synechococcus sp. BA-124 BA4
CTCCAGCCCCGGGGGCACCACGGCAATGACGTCGAAGCAGGAGGAGCTGGCCATCGCTCCATGCTGCTGGCTGGCGGTCCCCCTGTACGGGGATGCCCACCGCCGGTGGCCGCGTCTGGACCGGCGGGGAGGTGGCAGGATGAACAGGTTCGTCCTCGGACGAACTAGGTGATCCACACCAGTGTTTCGGACAGCGGTTCGATTCCGCTCAGCTCCATTCCCCCGACCCACCGCCCCGCAGGCGGTGCGTCATCACGGGGCTGCAATGGTTTCGACGGGGCATGAGGAGGGTGACTGAAGCCTGCTCGGTCAGAGCGAACCCGTAACAGCGAACAACATCGTTCGTTTCTCCCGTCAAGCCGCCCCTGTGGCTGCCTGACACTCTTAACGGAGACGGGGTGAGGTCAGCCTTGTCACCCAAATGACCCATGGGCCCTGGAAGGGGCCTTCCTCGAACAGCTCGCAATCTATCTTTCGGCTAACATTGCACTTCGACATCGGAATTCTCCCTAGAAGGTCAGCGGTGAGTTCCTAAGATCCATCTTCATTGTCGCGACTCGCCCTGATACCCTGTCTCCCTCTTGTAGCAGTTCCGATGGATCATCCAGTTCCAAGCAAAAGCCGCAGGCAGATGTTTCCAGCTGATGTTCCTTCTGGACGTCTGGTCTAGGCTTGTCGGCTCGACAAGAATATCGGCGAAACCCGTTGATCAAGATCTCAACAGTTGCCGGTACAGTGGCCTTTCCTACAAAGGCCCAACCCATAATCTTATCCCTATGGATTTCTTCTAGGCGCCCCTGCCAGCCCTGATGATTTCGGACTTCTCGGCGATAGATCTCCGGGGATATCTCAATACTTGATCGGCAGGCAGATCTGGTGGGGCCGTCCAGATTTAAATCAAGGAAGCAATCTAGCTGGTCAATTAGCGTATCAGGGTTCAGCAGGGCCTTTTCGTAGGAAATCAGCAGGCAGGGAATATCGATTTTTTTCAGGAACTCCAGAAGCCGATGGTATTCGCTCAGGCTCTGTGTGAGTTGACCCATCAACTGTTCCCCCCTTGAAACCTGGCGCCGGCCAGCGATAGCAAGAATATCCCTGAAAATCACCACCAAGTAGGGTCTTTTCAGCATCCGAAAGAGGGAGTGTTCCAGGATTTGGCGCGATGGAAGCTTGAAGCCCCAGAGTGCGTAAGCATCGTCGCGCTGCCTAATCAGCCTTTGTAGCTCTCGACGCCGCCGTTGTTGCAGCAAGGCCGCAAGCTGCTGGTCTTCGTGTGTGCCGGTTGCCGTCTGTTCCCCCATGGAGATGCCTGCAGCCTGAAGAACCGCCGCCAGCATGGAGGTTCCGGACCGGCCAAGGCCAGCCACGACGACGGTGGCGGGTGGGATCCCATGCATCTGGGTTGAATTCAGACGCCAGAAGCCTGAGTTTAAATGGTTCTCCGAATCCCCCCCGAGCATGAGTGCACCGTGGGACTCTGATGGCTTTCGCTGGAAGATCATGGTATGAGCGTGGGCAAAAATGCAGCGAGGTGTTGCCTGGCAAGCCCGAAGCGGGTGGGTGGATTGGATTGCAGCGAAATCAATTGCTCCACCGCTTGCTCGGCGGTGACGAACCACCCACAGCGTGGACTGACATACCTTGGATAGGCCATCAGAGCCCCGAAGACCAGCTCATCCAAGCTCAGTTGACGTTGGCGACGCGCGCAGACAAGGTGATCCTGAGTAAGACCCCACCCAGCGTAAAACGGTAGGCCATGGCAGACAACGGGAACCTGCCTCAGCAGAGCCTCAAATCCTGTGCCGGAGGTAAGCACATGAACTCGATCCACCTGCCTGAGTAACGTATCGATGGAAACATGAGGCAGAACAGCATCCACGAGATTGCCAATGGTATTCTCACCATGTCCGGCAGGCCTTCTCCCGTTCACTACGAATGGGTGCGGCTTGTAGATCACGTAGGACCCATGCTCTAGTCGAAGAGCCGCCTTGACCAGCTCTAGGTTGGTCCGGATGCCTGGGGCCCCATAGCGGATAGAGGCATCTTGCTCGACTTGTCCAGCCACAAGGACCACAGGCTTGTTGAGAGAAGGCCGTTCCCAGCTATCTCCATCCAAATTGTATTTGCTCAGGGAAGCCGATAGAATCTGCTCCCGTAGCTGCAGTGCCCGCTGACGCTCCTCCTGAAGGAACGAGTGATCCTGAAGAAAGCACTCTAGTGCGCTGGCGCGGGTAGCATCAAAGTAAATGCCAATAGGATCGACAGCCAGGGATAGCGGCAGTTGGAGGTGGGCTCCTCGGCCGGTGGAGCGAAGAAAACCATCTTCCAATTGAATCAGCGGTTTGCGAGGATCCCTTTCCAAGGCTTTTCTGTTGGCTGCTCTGCCCAGCACTGCTGTGGCCTGAGCCGAGGAACTGGGTCTGGCATGCAGTGGGCGGAAGCGAACTGAACTCCCAGCCAGGTAGAAGCGAAGTGTTCGGTGATGGAATGGATGGATTCCGAACGCCTCGATCCTCTCAGGAAAGCGGCGGCGACGTTCCAGCTGCAAGCCCACCAGCTCCAGAATTCGCTCCGGAGGACAGCGCTGCCGGCGCGTGGGATCCCAATAGGTGCTGTCCTTGACAAGCCATCGAAACAGGAGGGCGAGTTGACGGTCGCGCTCCACCGGCAGTTGCGAAAGCCCGTGCACCGTGAGCTCCCAGATCAGGGCTTCCAGGCCCCATCGCCAGTCGCTGGTGATCAGTGCGGCAGCGGTTGCCAGAAGTGGTGCGGGGTGTTGCCGTTCCTGGCGGAGATCCCGGACGGTGGCCCCGGGGTAGAGGTGTGTGGCCAGGCGGGAAAGGTGGCGATCTCGGAAGGAAATCGACTGCAGTACGAATGGACTCTCTGGCGGACTTGCCCGCTGGCGTTGATTCCATGCGCTTAGTTCGAGTTCGCGCCACCGATGCAGCAGGTTCTCCAGCCGGATCCGTTGGCGGGGCGACAGCGGGCAGAGTTCCCGCGGAGGCCTGATCCATGGGCAACGGCTTAAGGGCGTTGGGCGCCAAAGCCTGGAAAACCAGGTCGGCTGCTCAAGTCCGTACAGGGGGGCCAGGGAATTCCCCATCAGAGTGGGCCAGGTGGAGCAAAGTTAGGTGTTGGCGAGCAGGGGGCTGAGTGGGGATGGTCCAGAAGGTGGTGATCTCAGGTGCCAGCCGTGGCATTGGAGCCGCCCTGGCAGAGGTTATGGCCTCTCCAGGCATCGCTCTACTACTACTGGCCCGGAACGAGGACTGCCTCCACAGAGTTGCAGAGCGATGTCGTGCCAAGGGGGCGCTTGTGTACTGGAGGGCCTTGGATGTGAGAAATCGTGAAGATGTGGCCGAAAGCGTGGCCGAGTTCGCAAGAGATGGAGGCATACAAGTAATTATTGCCAATGCCGGGACGGTGTCCTTGGAGCGGACCCCGACCGATCGAGGCCCTGACTGGGAGCGACTTCAAGACCAGATCCATCACAATCTCAGTTGTACGCTTTCGTTGCTGCAGGTGGGATTGAGTCTACCTGTGGAGCAACGGCGACATCTCCATTGCGTTGTGGTCAGTTCCTTGAATGCGTTCCTGGCGTTGGGTGAAGCTCCTGGTTACTGCGTGGCGAAAGCTGCCCAGCATTCTTTGGTGGAGGCACTGGAGGATTTCTATGCCGCCCGTCCTGCGCCTGAAACGGAGGTGTTCTTCAGTCAGGTGTTTCCAGGATTCGTAGCCACAGGAATGGCAGAGGGCTATCCAGGTCCTCGGCCATTCCAATGCACTGCGCAAAGCGCAGCTCATCGGATTCTCCGGGGTGTGAGGGCTCGACGCCGAATCATCTTGTTCCCGCGCAGATTGGCATTGCTTATCTGGATCGGGCAATGGCTGCCAAAAGCTCTTCTGCGCTGGATCATTGCTCCTGGTCGAGCGTATCGAGGCTCTTTGCCATGATCAGGTGGGACATCACTTGCTCGCCTCCATAGAGCTTAAGGAAACGAAGCATGGAGTGATTATCTTCGAGAATCCAGCCCATGCTTGCGGAACAGCTCCCCAAGGCTTGTCCCGTGTTGATCAAGTGGCGGAGCATCGCGGTGCAGGCCATCAGGGACAGTTGAGATCCCTGCAATTCTGGAATGACTCCCAAAAGCGCGATCCGACCGCGTTTACATTGGCAGCGTCGTAAACGCAGGAATAGCTGTGGCAAATTGAGGATTCCAAGGCTGGGGTTTAGTTCGGAGGCGATTTCTTTGGCGTTCGGGATGCCCAAAGAAACGGCAACTGGCTTTCCATGCAAAGATACGAATGAAAGAACACCTCTAGGTAGGAACATCAGTACCTTCAGAACCAGATTCCTGGCTTCCGCTTTGCCGATCGGTTCAAAGCCCCAATTGCTTCCCCAACAGTTGTTAATCAAATGTTCCACCCACTGGACGTCACGGCCCAGAGTCGACCATTTGGCTACTTCCAGTCTTAGTCCGTGCTCCGGCATGACTTCAAGCAAGGGCTGCATACGCGCAGCAATGCGTGTAGCGTTACGTTCGTCTGTCTGAAGAAAGGTTAATAATCGTTTTGCACGCTGATAGCCACAGAACTCCAGATTGTCAATATAATGTTCAGGCGTCTGTGGATAGCCGTAAAGTGACGGACATGTGCTGTGCTCTAGTAAACCACACTCGTCATGAATAGAAGGATTGAAAGGCCCAATGATTATCCGAGACCCTCTGTCTCGCGCCCAGGCTTCGGCTGCTCGAGTAAGAGCCAGGCTGGCTTCCGGGTTGTCGATACAGCTATAGAGTCCGAATCGTGACGGCCCTTCTGCAGGATGCATGGCCATGATCCTGCCAATCGTTGCCCGCTGATCTCTAAGGATCCAGCGCTGGTGAGGTGTGCGTCGCAGATAGGGTTGGAACCAGCTTGAACTGCGCAGAACTTCATCAAAATGAGCAAACCAGTCGGGTCGTTGCGCTGGTTCCAGCCCGATACCAAGAGCAGCCCTGAATCGATGGTGATCCAGGGCTGAATGGACTTCAACCAACTGCATCAGCTTTCGTTTGGTGAATAGCGTTGCAAAGAGTCTTGACCAAATCGTGCATACTCTCTTGTGAGTGATCGGAACGGACAAAAAGGCGTAGGCGACAGCGGTTGCTGGGTACGGTTGGAGGGGCGATAGGATAAACACCCCAGCCCTTGGAGAGCAAATGATTTGCGGTAAGAAAGGTATGGCGGAGATCGTTTAGCATGATTGGAATAATTCCCATCCCAAGGCTTCGCCCCACATCCAACCCCGCTTTTCGAGCCGTGTCGGCCAGATAGTGACCATTGGCTTGGAGCGTGGCAACCCGCTCCGGTTCGCTCAGTAAAATCTTCAAAGCTGTATGTGCGGCAGCACAGCAAGGTGCATTGAGTCCCACGCTGAAGCTGAAGCCACTAGCATGTAATCTGAGATGCTGAGTAATGGCTCTACTGGCAGCAATAAAGCCGCCGGTGGAAGCTAGGCTCTTGCTCAGGGTGCCCATCCATATATCGACTTGGCCAGGCTCAACTCCATGTTGTTCGTGGCATCCCAACCCTTGGCGTCCAAGTACTCCGAGGCTGTGGGCTTCATCCACCATAAGTAAGGCCTGATATTGATCTCGAAGCCGTAGCAGGAGAGCCAAGTCTGGACTATCACCGTCCATACTGAAGTGTCCTTCCGTAACAATTAGGCAGCGTCTGTAATGAGAGCGGTACTTGTCCAATAGCATTTGTAAGCATTCTGTATCGTTATGGGGAAACACCATTCGCCTGGCTCCGGAAAGGCGAACTCCCATTTGGATACTGTTGTGAGAGTACTGGTCCAGAACAACCAGGTCACCGGGCTCAACAAGTGCCGCGATCGTGCTGACATTGGTAGCGTGGCCGCTGACGAACACCAGCGCTGATTCCTTGCCATAGATCTGTGCAAGGAGGGACTCAAGTGCGGCATGGTGGGGTAACTCCCCAGCCATCAGGCGACTTGCGGAAGTCGATAGACCGTAATCCTTGAGGGCCACGGAAGCTGCTTCGATGACGGATGGATGAGTCTTGAGATTCAGATAATCGTAAGATGAGTACTGCTTCTGATCCAGGGGTTGGATATAATTGGACCTGGAAAAAAATGGCAGATCGGATTCTTGGAGCCCATTGCGTTGCATGAGCCGTTGCACAAGCTTCTGACTGGAGAGTAGAGAAGCCTGTTGCCAAGGCATCGGTCTAGGGCCACGAAATCTTATGATTCTAGCGCAAGCAGCGCTCTATGTGCTAAGCTATAAACTGGCTCTCTTTTAGTTGTTTCAATGCCAAGTGCGGTAAAGAGAATCGAAAGAGAAACTTTGCTTGCCATGAGCGACGATCAAATCGTCGCCGAAGTCGTCACAATACTGAAGAGGGTTGTGCCTCAGGAGTTGGCCGATATCCAGCTTGACTCGCGTTTAATTGAGGATGTTGGTATTGATTCATTGGGAACATACGAGTTGGTTATGGACGCCGAGGACCGGTTCGGCATTCAGATAGCTGATGACCAGCTTATTGACGTAAAAACCGTCAGGGATGTTGTCAAGTTTGTTAAATCTCAATTGGAATGAGCAGTCAATATCCGATCGCTGTCACTGGGATGGGTTGCATGTCGCCTCTCGGATGCAACCCTAATGATGCTTTCGCTGCCAGCCTTAATGGATTTATTGCTTCTGCCAATCTTTATGAATCCTGGGCTAGTGGTAGGGACAAATACCTTGCAGCAACTGTACAGACTATGCCTGAGTCACTCTTGGGTGAATTCCTGGCCAACCGTCTGGATCGATTCAGTCAGTTTGCGCTTCTAGCGGCGCGGCAGGCTTGGTCCGCCAGTGGCCTGGGAGACCATGATGTCCTTGGAGGTCGTTTGGCCGTGGTGCTAGGCACTGGGATCGGAGGCCAATCCACCTTGATCCAGCAATATGAGCGCAATGCAGCGGGTGCCAGACGTATACACCCCTTAGCTGTTGCTATGGCCATGCCAAATGCGGCGGCGGCTCAGGTGGCTATTGATTTGGGGGCCCACGGTGGCGCACATGCGCCTGTATCGGCATGCTCCAGTGGCGCTGAGGCGATTATCTGGGGGCAGATGCTGTTAGCTTCCGACCATGCAGATGTGGTTGTGGTCGGGGGAGCTGAGGCACCTATCCACCTTGCCACCATGCGTGGGTTCGCGGAGATGCGAGCGCTTTCCTGTCGACATGAGGATCCGCAAAGCGCCTGTCGACCTTTTGCGGAGGGCCGCGATGGGTTTGTCCTTGGGGAAGGTGCAGGGGCGCTCGTTCTGGAAAGACTCAGGGATGCTGAGGCACGACATGCGCCGATTGAAGGGCTTTTGCTCGCAGCCGGCATGACGAGCGATGCTCACCACCTGGCCATGCCGCAACCTGACGGGCTGCATGCTGCCGAGGCCATCCGGAAGGCCCTGAGGGGTGCAGATGCGAGGCCAGAGGATCTCTCGATGATCAGCGCCCACGCTACAGGAACGCCCTTGGGCGATATGGCAGAGGCACAGGCGCTTCGGCTTGTGCTGGGCTCAGCCACCGATCACGTCTGGGTCACCGCGCCCAAGGCCGGCCTTGGCCATCTGTTGGGGGCAGCGGGAGCCGTGGAATCCATACTGACCCTCAAGGCCCTGCAGAAAGCGGTAGTACCGCGAAGCCTTAATTCAGATCCTCCCGACCCTCAGATCCCGCTTCGGGTTGCCAGGAATCGCAATGAGAATCTAAGCCGTAGGAGTCGGCACTTGGCCATCAAGAACTCTTTTGGATTTGGCGGTCACAATGTGAGCCTGCTGTGGGCAAGTGCTTGACCTCGATCCTTGTGTTGCATCAGGGGGCTGAATCCAGTCTGGACTTTTTCCTTTATTCGGCTTTCAAGTCACGCCATTGGAGGCCGATACTACTGGACACTCGTCAGCGTCCTCCTAAGGATCTTGGATCGCAGCTAAAGCAGGTTCAAGTGGTCATGCTTGTACGCTACTGGCCCCGGGGATGGCGCTGGAGAGGCTGGCTACGACAAGCCAAGATCCAGGGTCAGCGTTGCATATATTGGATGGATGATGATCTATTAGACATTGACGGATTTGAGGTGTTACCCCATAAGTATGCCAACAAACTACGTCGTCTGGCTTGGTCGAAACGTTTCACCATCCTTGACTGGTGCGAAGAACTCTGGGTCAGCACCCCAGTCCTCGCTGAGCGTTATGCCAGTTTGAATCCCGTGCTGATTCCCTTACGACCACAGCTGCGTGTCCTAGCGCAAGTCAAGAGCTTCTCCATTGGTTATCACGGAACAGCGTCCCATCGTCAGGAACTTTTGTGGCTTTACCCACTCATTCTCAAGGTGCAGGAGAGGTACTCTCATACATTGATTGATCTCTACGGTGATGAGGAAATGCGAAGGCTATACGGATCTGTGCCGAGAGTTCGTGTCCACCAACCCGTTCCTTGGGAGCGTTATCTCCAACTGACAGCTAGCCAGCGGCTGGATTGTCTTCTGTGCCCGCTGATGGACAACGGATTCAATCGGGCCCGCGCGGCGGTGAAGTTTTTTGACGCAGCTCGACTCGGTGCTGCTGGCTTGTATAGTGATAAACTGCCTTACTCTGCGCTCGTGAAGCATGGCGAAGATGGCCTGCTCCTAAGTGATCAGCGTGATCAATGGCTCAATGCAATCGATCGGCTGCTAACCAATCCGCAATGGTGCGAGCGATTGGCAAAAGCCTCTCGAAGTCGTGCTTATGACTTTGTTCGTTAAGGCAGATTCATGATTGATCTTACCCGTTCGTTCTCCAGGTTCACTTTTGCTGCAGTCATTAACCTTTTGGCGTTTTCGCCAACGATCTACCTGCCACTAAGTGTTATGGCCGCCACCCCAGTGGCGCCCACATTATTCAGCGGAGATCTGCGCTATCGACTTGGCCCAGGTGATCGTGTCAGGATGTCAGTCTTTAAGATACCTGGCTACGAGGGTCTTGCTGAGGTGATTGCAGATGGTACCGCCAGTTTCCCCAGGATAGGCAGCATCTTTGTTGCTGGGCTGACGTTGGATCAGGCCCGAGATCGGATCAGTAAGGCCTATTCCAGGTTCCTGCGCCGTCCCATTGTTTCTCTGGATCTGGTGGCTGCGCGTCCCATGCGGATCACTGTCACTGGCGAGGTCCAGCGGCCCGGCTTATACAGTCTGGATCGTTCTGGGAATTATCAGCTGGACAACGCTGGTGATGTGGCTGGTTCAGCTGGTTCAACCACTATCCAGTCGAGTGGTTGGCCCACCATGGTCGAAGCCATTCAGAAGGCGGGGGGAATCACAGCCCGAGGTGATTTGCGAGCTGTCATTCTTAGGCGCCAGTTTGGCCCAGGTTCCCAACGAGAGCTAAGGGTCAACTTCTGGGAGGCCCTACGAGATGGCCGGCAGATAGAGAATCCGATTCTCTTTGACGGAGATGTGGTTATGGTGACGCCCGCAGATGATCTCAGTTATCCGGATTTGATCAAGATCGGAGCATCAACCTTCGCTCCTGACACCATTGGTGTGAATGTTGTGGGTGAGGTCATGCGTCCCGGAGTTGTCAAGATTCGGGCCAACAGCCATCTCAGTAATGCAGTTTTGAGTGCCGGAGGCTTTGTCAAGGAGCGAGCCAGCGTCAGTAACGTCCAATTACTTCGCCTTGAACCCAATGGCACAATAACCCAAAAGCAGGTCCGCTTCAATCCATCCGATCCCCTGGGTAGTGACAATAATCCTGCCTTGCAAGATGGAGATGTCATTGTGGTTAACCGCAATCGCAGATCCGCTTTCAACGATGCCGTACGCGCCACCCTCGAACCGGTAGGTCCTGTCATCAATGCAGCTTCTTTGCTGCGTCTGTTAGGTGTCAACTGAACCATTGACCATGGAAGGCACAGGGACAAGGCTCCGAAGACTGAGTGGTTTCGAAATTCAGTGGCGCGTTGTCAATGCGTTGGTTTACCGCGAGCTAAGACGCCGCGTTAGCGATGTCCATGGTGGTTTCCTCGCCGTGCTCGTTGAGCCGATCGGCCAGATCGCGGTTTGGGCAGCACTGCGAATGATTGCGAGCCCAGCAACGAGAGTGAATAATCTTAATATCATTCTCTTTCTGGCGCCAGGGGTTATACTTTTTAATCTGTATTCGCGTGTTGCGTCCCATGGCTTGACAACCATGGAGGCAAATAGGGCACTGTTCTTTTATCGACGTGTCAAGCCCATTGACACGGTTCTGGCCAAGGCCATCGAAGAGTTAGGCCTCTATGCCTGTGCGGCCATTGTGGTGTTCAGCCTTGTCTGGGCACATTTGTATGCTCTGGTACTTCGAGATCTTCCCTTATTGGTCATGTCCTTCGTGCTGATGACTCTGCTTGGAGTCGGTACGTCTCTTTTGTCCTTGGTTGGATCTCATTACTTTGCCAACCTTAAGCAGATCCTTTCCTGGGTGAACCGAGCGCTATACTTCGCGTCAGGTGTGATCTATTCTCCTATTCAGATTCCTCAATTTGCCAGAGACCTGCTCGTCTATAACCCACTTCTCCAGTGTATTGAGCTGGCTCGTCAAGCCTTGAGCATTGACTATCAGATTCCTTCGCAGATCTCTCTGGCTTACCCTTCTGGTTTTGCCTTGATTTACCTTAGCCTTGCCCTGTGGTGCTATACTAGTAATGAGAGAGCTTTGATTAGGCGTTAATTTAATGATTCGCGTCAATTCGCTTACCAAGAGCTACCTGTATAAAGGCAAGAGAAAGCGGGTCCTCGATAACTTAAGCTTTGAGATAGGCAGTGATGAATCGATCGCTGTCATCGGTGCCAATGGTGCCGGAAAATCCACCTTACTACAGCTGCTCGGTGGGATTGATGTTCCTGATCAGGGTACGATTCAATGTGATGGAACGATCTCCTGGCCTGTTGGAATTGAGGGTGGATTCCAGGGAAGTCTGACTGGGCGGGAAAATGTGACATTCGTCAGCATGATTTACGGGGAGAGGCGTGACCTTGAAGATCGCATCAAGTTTGTTGAGGACTTCGCAGAGCTTGGTATTTATTTTGATCGGCCATTCAAGACATACTCTTCAGGGATGAAGTCTCGTCTGAGCTTCGGACTGTCGATGGCGTTCCCATTTGATTATTATCTGATTGATGAGATCACGGCAGCTGGAGACCAGAAATTTCGAGAAAAGAGCAAAAGGCTTTTGCTGGAACGAAAGAAAACCGCAAACTTCTTGATGGTTGATCATAACCTGTGGGGGTTGAAGATTCATTGCAACCGAGCCTTCTTGCTGGAATCAGGAAAGGTCTTGGAATTTGATGATGTTCAGAAGGCGATAGATATTCATACCAAGAGTCTCTTGGCTGAACTTCCACCTGATACTGCGGAACTATCTCATGCAGCTTAACGTCGCCAGGCAAAAAACAATTCAGGCTTTTCATCATGCCCAGACTCATTTGAAGTTTCGGGCAAAGAAACCTGATCTGCTGGGTTGGCTAAAGAAGCGGTCTGTGCTTCAGTTGGTACTTGTGCCCATAGTGCTGGCCGGAGTGTATTTCTTTGCAATTGCACGCGATCGCTATGCCGTGGAGTCGAGCTATGTCGTACGCCGGTCCGCGGAAGACATCTCCCTCGGTGGCGGCGCTACCAGCGGCTTAGCTGGATTGTTTGCAGGTTCTAGTCAGAACTCTCTGGAAGATGCGCGATACCTACGCACTTACCTCACCTCACCGCAGGTGCTGGAGGATCTGCTCAAAACCTATGATTTTGATGCTGCATATGCACGATTCTCCCCCGACCTTTTTGCAGGCTTGCCAAGTGGTGCAAATCGTCAAGATCGGCTCAAATTCTTTCAGAAGCAGGTACAGGTTCAACTGAATGAGATTTCTGGGGTTATCACTCTTACCACTGTCGGATTGTCTCCTAAAGCCGCTTATGAGCTCAATAATTTCTTGTTGAAGCAAAGCGAACAGTTTGTCAATCGCTTGAACCAGCGTATTGGGGAGGCCCAACTACAGTTCGCCCGAAAGGAACTGGCCAGTTCTCAGGCACAGCTTGACAAAGCCAAGCAACGCTTGCTTGCTTTCCAAAGTTCCACAGAGGTGATTGACCCCAAAGTTGAGGCGGGGATTGTGGCCAACTCTGTTGGAGGTTTAGAGATGAAACTGGCAGAGCTGAAGCTCCAGCGTTTTACTCTTGAGCAGCAATACAAGAGTAAGGATGAGCCTGATCTCTTGGCCGTTATTGACCAAATTGCAGAACTCCAGCGTCTCATTGATTCTGAACGCAAAGGTCTCGTGTCGCGCCAAGGCTCTGGCCGCAACCTCAATCGTAAGGCGGCTGACATTCTCAAGTACCAGTCAGCTGTCGATTTTGCTGCAGACCTCTACAAAACAGCACTCATCTCTGCCGAGAAAGCTCGTGTTGATACTCAACGACAGCAGAAATTCATGGCCATTCTGTCTGCACCTCTTCTTCCTGATTCGCCTGCATTTAACTGGCGCCTCCGCGGATTCTTCACTGTTGCTGCTATTGCTTTGGTGGGCTTAAGTCTGGGTAAGTTTGTCTTAGGGGTCCAAGACAGCCATCGTGAGTAAGCTGATCCTTCATCTGGCTAGGCACGGTGGAACCGGTCGGCAGTGGAGGCGAAAGGCTCTTGCCTTGTTCTTTAGTCGCTGGAAGCTGCTGCCTGGACGATGGTTGGACTCAGTTGACTGCCCGACTTGGATCAGTGACTCCGCTTTGCAACCCGGCTGGTATCGGTTGGGAATTCTGTTGCAAGGACCGCAGCATCGCTACCGGATCGAGCTTAGCCGTGGCACAGAGCCATTTGTTCAGTCCCTGCAGGTCACCAATGGCCTCGAACGTCGTCGTTTGATTCGTATTTCCAGCCGCGGCAGAAAGGACCTAAAGCTTCGTTTCTTTCACCTTGATGGCGACATCCAAGAGCTACGACTACGATATCAGCCGCTGTTTTCCCCGAGGGCCCATTACCGTGTCGCAAGGCATCTACGCACTCGTCATGGTCTTTATGGCAGGGTCATTGGCAGCAACCGCATGCTCAGCCATGCACGCATCTGGGCTGACTACAATGCTCTCCTTGCCCGGCGTCGGGTTGACGGCCAGGGTTACGCCGCTTGGATTCAGCAGGTGGAGGCGCCCCGCCGTTCACGACTGAAGCCGTCTGCAGAGGCATGGCGCCGGATACGTTTCCAGTTTTGGTCGCCGGGGGCCTTAGACGAGACTGACTGGTGGGTTGTGTTGGAAGATGGCGATTGTCTTGCTCCTGACGCGCTTGAACGTATGTCCCAGCTGCTTCAAGAGGTACCTGAGGCTGAGCTCATCTATGCCGACAGTGATTTGCTTTCTGCGCAAGGCGTACGACACACGCCTAACTGGAAACCTGCCTGGAATCCCGATCTGCTACTCACCGATCCCCACTACATTCGTTGCTTTTGGGTACGGGCGGATCGCTTGAAGGAAGCGGAACTGCGGCTGTGCGTAAGCGGCGAAGAACCCACCCCTTATGGCCTGTTGCTGGAACTGTCCCAGGTCTGCCTCTCGGAGCAGATCTGGCATTGGCCGGAGGTGTTGAGCCACCACAGGCCCACCGGCCGAGGAGACGATGCTTCCGCTTCCATGGTCCAACGGCACCTCGAGCGTCACGGTCTCAGTCCTGTGGTTGAGGCAAGAGCAGGCGGAGGGCATCGGCTGTTCTGGCCCCTCCAGGACAGTCCCGTTCTTGTGAGTGTGATCGTGCCTACACGGGATCGGTTAGAGCTTCTGGAGCCGTGCCTCCGTTCTGTGTTGGCCTTGGTTGGAACTCGGCTGGAGCTTGAGCTGTTGGTGGTTGACAATGGTAGTGAAGAGACATCCACACTCAACTTTCTGAGGGAGCTTGAGACAACGCGACGGGCGAAGGTTCTACGTTGCCCAGGCCCGTTCAATTACTCGGCACTCAATAATTCGGCGGCTGCCGTTGCTCAAGGGCAGCTTCTGTTGTTGTTGAACAACGACATTGAAGCTCGGAATGATGGTTGGCTAGAAGTTATGGCAGGTCAAGCCCTGAGGGAGGAGATCGGGTGTGTGGGAGCTCAGCTACTTTATCCAGATGGCACGTTGCAGCATGCAGGCGTCATCCTTGGCATCGGGGGTGTGGCAGGCCACAGTCATAAGTATCAGCCAGCATCGGAAGCTGGTCATCAGCTACGTGTCCACCTTACCCAGAATCTCAGTGCAGTCACGGGAGCCGCGTTGATGATTCGCCGTTCATTGTTTCAACAGCTGGGGGGCCTTGATGCCGAGAAGCTGCATGTGTCCTACAACGATCTTGACCTTTGCCTGCGGGCGAGGGCTGCGGGCTATAGAAATCTCTACTGTCCTGAGGCTGTGCTGGTGCACCATGAGTCCAAGAGCCGGGGAGCACCGATCACACCCGAGGCCCTTAGCCAGTGGCACAAGGAGCGTGAGGTGATGAAACAGCGCTGGGGTTTCGTACTTGAAGCAGATCCCTATTACCATCCTGAGCTCAGCCTCCAGGAGGAGAACTTCTCCCTCCGTCTTGATGGGCCGGCTCCTCGTTTGCGGCGTGCTGAGCCAATGCGGGAGTCGAGGTGATGGGTCTCGACTTAGTGAGTATCCCATTGATCGACCTGCCCGATATTGGTGACCGGGTGGCTGATGGAGTTTTCGGACCTTATGGCCGACAGGCCCTAGCTATGGCGGAGCAGGGTTTCTGTTTGCTGGATTTGGCGGACGCGACCTTCCGAGAGCGAGCGGATGAGATTCGTCGCTCTTTTTCCACTCATTTTTATCTTGAGGGATGGCGAACTGGCAGCGCCGAGAATCTACGTTTGCAGGATGGCTGGAATCAATGCACAGCTGTGCGGGAACTGGCCCTGCATCCGGTGGTCCTGGAGTTTCTCGGTATTCTTTTCGGACGTGAGCCCTTTTGCTTCCAAACGCTGAATTTTCCAGTGGGTAGCCAGCAGCATTTCCACAGTGATGCTGTGCACTTCCATAGTTACCCCCATGGATTCATGTGTGGAGTCTGGATGGCCCTTGAGGATGTTCATGAAGATGCAGGTCCCTTGGTGTACTACCCCGGTAGCCATCGCTTACCTTATCGTAGCGCTAAATCTGAGGGTATGACTCCATCGGAGATTGCGGCTGAACCGCACCCGCAGAGGCTTTTCGAGCCCATCTGGCGGAGAGAGATACGGCAGCAGGGCTTCCAGCCCAAAACCTTCCTGCCCCGGCAGGGAGAAGTTCTGGTCTGGCATGCCAATCTGCTTCACGGCGGGCTCCCGGTAAAGAACCGTGAGCGCACGCGTTGGAGCCAAGTGAACCACATGTTCTTTGCCGATTGCCTTTATACCACTCCGATGCATAGTTTCGGGCTCTCGGACGGAGGTGCTTGCATGCGACAACCTCAGGATGTGGCCACGGGGAACCCCCGGATTGGCTGCTTCAAGGGATAATGGGCGCAACTCCAGCCGGGTACTTTCGTGGCTCGTCGTCGTCGTTCAAAGCCCAAGCACTCCGGAGGCATCGATACGATCACGCCAGGCCTGATTGCAGGCTGGGCCCATTGCAACGATGCAGTGCTTACGGAGGTGCGTCTTTTGGCAGGGTCTCATCTGCTGGGACGGACGCTGATTAACCAGCATCGTCAGGATGTCTGCCAAAAGCTCGGGCTTGAGGGAACCTTCGGTTTTCAGCTGGAGTTGAGTGGCGATCTTCCCGCCGTGATCTTTGAGGATCCACCTCGCCTGCTGGGTCTGTCTGTTGATGGAAGCACTACTGTCGAGCTTCTCTACCAGCCTCAGCCTTCCAGCACCGCCGAACATCTTAAGACGGTGTTGGCCCCGCAGGTGCGCGGCGCCGTGGGCCATTTTGACGGGCTGAGCCCTGATGGCGATGCTCTCCAGGGTTGGTGTTTCCGGCGCGGCCAGAGTTCTGAACAACCGATTGAGGTCTGGCTGCTGACTGCCGGCCAGCCTGCGATCGAGCTTCGTTGTGATCGCTACCGACTGGGTATGGGCGCCCAGGGCTCTCCGGAGCGCTGTGGTTTTGAGATCGAGCTGCACGAGCTGCCTCCTGCCTGGGCAGGTCAGGAGGTGCAGGTCTGCTTTGACGCCGAAGGCAGCATCCAGCTGCCTGGGGCTGGTGCGGTTCGTCTGCCGTGTGTTGCGAAAGCGGAGATTACCACTGCTGAGCCATTGATGCATCCTGCTTCCGGGTCGCCGTATGCCTCCCAAGTGGCCATGGCACCACCTGATTTGCGGGCGAACTGGCAGGCCTTGGAGCAGTACAGGCAGTTTCTGGATTCCCTTGATGCTCAAGTCAGCCGCGCGGAAGCTTTCCAGCAGCAGAGGCGTGAGCAACAGTCCCTTGAGGCAAGCCGCCCGCGGCGGAAGCGCGATCGCTTGCTCCGTTTGTTCGGGTTCAGGAGTTGACCGTCAAGGTTGCTGCCAGATGGCCTCCAAACGCCGCCGATAGCGTTCACCTACACTATGGGGGCTAAACTGTTGTTTGTAAGCCACAGTTGCTTCCGCCACGTCTGCTTCCCGGGCCCCGTCCATGGCTGCGATCGTTTTCATGCTCTTCGCGGCTGATGCGATGTCGGGTTCTGCCCAGCGGTGCCGTTCGTCGGCGGGAGGGTAGGCCTGGGGGGGAATCGGCACAGAACGCCAGGGCACCGGATGGGCCAGTGGCCCCTGGCAGAAATCCGTGTTGCCTCCATGGTCGGTAGCAATCACGGCGAGCCCGAGCTGCAAGGCCTCCGCTAGAGACCGTCCGAATCCTTCTGAACGATGCAGACTCACGAAGGCATCACAGCAGGCGTAGAGGTTGAGCAGGTCTTCCCGCCCAAGGTTTTCTGCGATCAGCTTGATGCGTGGATCTTCCAGTAGGCGAGCCTGCAGCCATTGCCAGTCGTGGCTAGCAGGGGATGGGGAAAGGACCTTGATCACCAGTGCAACCTTCTGCTGCTGCTGATCAGGGAAAGCGAGTTGAAAGGCTTCAATCACCGCGTGGGGGTTCTTTCTGATGGTGGTGGAGTTGAAGTCAAAACTGTAGACGAACAGCGTGGCTGATAGTGGCAAGTGGAATTGATGCCGCAGGGTGCGACGTTGTTGTTCGCTTATTTTCACATTGGTTGCTGTGATGTCCACGGCCATGGGCATGGTGTGAATCGGGATGGCGTGTTGTGCTGCCATCGGCTGCAGGACTCGATGGATATAACTACTGGCGGGCCAGAGTTCATCGCAGTGCTCAAGCAGTGGTTCCCAGGCTTGGGGCCAGCGATCGGTTTCCCATGGCCATGCGGCGATTGTGTAGTGCCCTTGCTGTGGTGTCAGGCCATTCTGGAGCAGCCATTGGGCATGGCTGATGGGCTGCAGGCAGATGAGATTGAAGGCGTAGGGGCCTGAAGGCCCAGGGTGGATCAAGTCTTCCAGGCTGCGATCGTTTGTTGCTGATCCGTTGAAGGCCGGAACATCAATTACGGTGAAGGGCACATCCGCAGCGGCCAAGGCACGGGCGGCCATGCGGATGTCTTCGCCGACGCCGAAGACATGGAAAGCATGCCCGATCAAATTAACGCCAAAGGGTCGGTCGCTCCAGGGTGAGTGGGAGCTGGGCTGTGGAGGGGAGGGTGAGGAGCCCTTCAGGCGGGGATATCGCTGATGCAGCACGTCATCCTGCTGCAACAACAAGCTGTACGGCCCATGCTGGTCGATGCCGGCCAGCAGGCGGCGATGGGGGCCTGCCGGAGGCGAGGGGGCCTTGAGGCAGAGCTGGGGATGGGCGATCTGAAGAATCCGCACGCTGTGGCATTTCTGGAGCTGCAGTTGTGCTGCTTGCTGCTCCTTCAGCTGTGCATCCGCCTGAGGGCACCAGGTTTGCCGGAGCCAGGCCTCTGCATGGGGTGAGAGAGCCGTACTGGCTTGCGCAATGACTTTGTCCATCTGCTGGAACAGGGTCTGATCTGCTGGTAGCTGGGCATGACCGGCCTGGAGTTCAAGCCCGTAGTTGTGCAGATTCCGACCACTGGCTGATCCGAAGTAAGTGGCTTGCAGCCGGGTGGTCTCGACAGCCACGAGGCCGCGCTGGAGGCTGGTGATCGAGCTGCTGTGCAGGCGGGTGCGGCCTTGAAGGTGGGGGAGATAGCCGATGCGGTGGGGGAAGGCCGTGAAGGCACGCAGCCAGTAGTCGTAGTCGAAGGCGGTGTTCAGGTTGGTGTTGAAGGGTCCCAGCAGCACACCCATGGAGCGGCGCCAGAGCACGGCAGGTTGGCAGATGCCGCAATGGTTTCGCTGTCCCTCCAGACCGGCGCAGGGAAGAACTGTGGGGTAGGGCCGCAGAAAACCAGACGCGTCATCAAATTCCTCTCCTTCGCCGTAGACCATCAGCCAGTCGGGATGGTCGGCCAGGGCAGCCACGGCCCGCTGCAGGCAGCCTGGGGGGTAGAGATCGTCGGCATTGAGCCAACCAATCAGGCTGCCGCGGGCACGGGCGGAGGCCTGGTTGAGTGCATCTGCTGGGCCTGTATCCCGGCGGGACACGAGGCGCAGCCGGTGATCACGATGGCTCCACTCTTCAATCTGCTCAAGGCTGCCATCGGTGGAGCCAGCATCGGCGAGCAGTACTTCAAGAATTTCCGGTTGTGCCAACGCCGAGGTAATGGCTTCGTGAAGAAATGGCCCTGCATTGAGACAGGGCATCAACACCGAAACCTGCGGGTTCAAAGGCCCGTGGCCTGCAGCCTGATCATGCGGCCCAGCAGGTTCATTGCTCTTGCGTGTTCGTGCGCCTGTGCCTGGGTCAGTTCGTCCCCTGCGCGTGAGCGCAGGAAGTAGTGCTCGAGTTCTTCCTGCACCTGGTGGAGCTGTACGAGGGTGAGCTCGGCTTCTTCCTGAGTCTCCTTCATGTTCATGTTGGCAATCTCAAGCTCCTGAGAGCGTTTCTGGTGTTGCTTGGTGATGTCAGCGGCTCTGGCTTCTGCAGCTTGGAGGGCCTGGTCTTTGATCTGGAGCTGGGCGGTGAGATCGTTCTGGGACTTGCTCAGCTGGTCAAGACGCTGCTGAAGGCTGTAAAACTCCTGGTTGACCCGCTGAAGTTGCTTGGTGAGTTCAGTGGCTTTTGCCTCTGCGGTTTGGAGGGCTTGGTCTTTGGTTTGGAGCTGGGCGGTGAGATCTTCTTGTTCGCGAGAGCGCAGGAAGTAGCGCTCAAGCTCCTCCTGCACCTGGTGGAGCTGCAGGATGGTGAGGTCAGCTTCTTCCTGGGATACCTTGAGCTGCTCAGCCTGCTGATCGCGAACGGCCTGGGCCTGGTGGAGGGTTTCGGCCTGGGCGTTGAGCTGGAGCTGGAGATCGTTGGCGCTGTGGATGGCGGCGTCCTTCTCGGAGGCGAGGGCGTCGTGCTGGGCCTTGGCGAGTGCGAGGT
>NZ_JAYGIA010000089.1:19586-22824 GCF_034931165.1 Synechococcus sp. BA-124 BA4
CTGTGGATGGCGGCGTCCTTCTCGGAGGCGAGGGCGTCGTGCTGGGCCTTGGCGAGTGCGAGGTCGTCCTGGAGGCGTTTGAGCTGCTCAGCCTGCTGATCGCGGACGGCCTGGGCCTGGTGGAGGGTTTCGGCCTGGGCGTTGAGCTGGAGCTGGAGATCGTTGGTGGCTTTGGCCTGTTCGTCTCGCTCCTTGGCGCAACCAGCGAGCTGGGCTTGAACCTCGTCGTAGCTGGCCTCTGCGCCAGTGAGGGCTTCGGTCTTGGCTTTGACCTGCTGCGTCAGAGCGGCTTTTTCCTCCATCCAGGCTTGAAAGCGATTCTCACCGATCTCACGCAACTCGCGGTAGCGGTCTTCAAGGATCGTGAGGCAGCGCTGGATTGCCAGAGAGTCCACTGCGAGAATGCTTTTAGCCAGTTTACGAGTCTGTATGCCAACCAGCCCCACCCTCACCGAGCAGCTGGCCACCCTGGGGGTGCACTTGCCGGCCTGGCCCGAGGAGCCCGAGGGGGGCGGCGCCACGGGCGACTGGATCCAGCGGGGGCAGGCCTATGCGGAGGGGGTGCGGCTGTGGCGGGCCCAGCTGCGTAATGCGCCGGAGAGCACCAAGGGGGTGGTGAACCAGCTCCTGCAGCATCAGGAAAACAGCGATCAACTCATCCCTTGGGACAGATGGCTGCATGCAGCCATTCACCAAGAGGTGAAACAGGTTGTGACACTAGATCGCTGGAAGCCATGCATAGGCCTTCTGCGGGATGCCCCCTTGACCAACGCACAAGTTTTGGGTGGCTTGCTGGCCTTGGCAGACGCCCAGCAATTGGGAGGGGCCGTCATCGGAGCACTTAGGCTCCTGAAAGATGAGCCAATCGCAACCAAAGAGGCTCTTGAAGTATGTGCCCTATTGACATCTAGATCTGATACAGCATGGCGCCTTGCCGAGGCAGAGACCAGCCCCAAAGCACATCAAGATTCGATTGATTTATTCGCTGAATACATTCAACTCCTGGCAGCGGCACTAGAACAGGATGACAGCAACGCAGCCAAACCTGAACGCGCTGCCCATGTATCTGCTATTGCTTGTCTTGAGCGTCTCATTACCATTCTTGGAGAGGAGGATCAGTGGAGTGGCGTTCCAAAGGCGCGGACCCTTCAACTCCTTGAGGAATCAGGACTGGAAGCTGCACTGAGCTTTTTAGAGAACAACATCCCATGGTCTGTGCCAAGCGGCACAAGTGAAAGTCACGCGAGGATGCTTGCCGCGAAAATCCTTATTGAGGAGGGGAAGTGGGAAGAAGCAAAAAAACTAAACAGCAAGGCCGTCGAACGACTAAAGGAATATCACAAGACAGAGACGATGCGAACATCCGAACTTGAAATCATTCGCACAGAGACTGAGCTGCTCTCACACGAGCTCAGTATTGCTCTAAGCAATAGGTCGTTAGAGCCGTCAAATCTCACGAAGAATGAGGGAATCAAGCAGTGGCAAAGCCTCAGCAGATCTCAACTTGGCCAAGATCTATGGGTGCTGGAGCAGCTGGAATGGAAACAAGGTGGTTTCTTCGTGGAGTTTGGGGCAACCGATGGGGTTTTGTTGAGTAACAGCTGGCTACTGGAGAAACACTTCGGATGGAAAGGAATCTGTGCTGAACCGAACCCAAAGCTTTTTGAACGACTCCAAATGAATCGTTCCTGCACGCTGAGCCCAGCCTGCGTCTACCGCACAAGCGGCGAGACGATGAGCTTTGTACTGGCTGATGCCTATGGGGGCCTTGAAGAATTTGGGCGAGACGATCAGCACATTGGCAAGCGCGATGCCTACGCAGCCGCAGGCAATACAATACAGGTGACGACAACATCACTGCTTGATCTTCTGCGGCAGAACAACGCTCCAGATGTTATTGACTACTTAAGCGTCGACACAGAAGGAAGCGAGCTGGCGATCCTTGAAGGATTTGACTGGAATGCCTATCAGATTCGTTGCATTACTGTTGAACATAATTATACCCAGCAAAGAGATCTAATACGCACCCTCTTGGAGGCCAAGGGGTACGAGCGGCAAGAGGCTAAATGGGATGACTGGTATTTTATCAAGACTTAGCGAACAAGGGACTGATTCAAAAAGCTATACTGAAAAGAAGAATGCAAGCTCGTCTCTTGGCTAGCGAATGTTCATTTGCTGGCCTGGGATAGGCTCTTTAAGTAAAAATATTATGTAGCTTTTGCTATAAAAAATTAAGTCACTCATTTTTCGCCTACTCAAGCGGTTGAATGCGCCACACGTTGCCGCAGACTGGACCTATTGCAAGCGTCTTGCGATGTTTTGCTAAATACAATATCACGCTGTGGTTGAATTAAGCAGCCCGCAAACGGCTCTAGTACAATTATATTGTAAACGAGTTAAAAGCGGCTTCAAAGCATTTATACCAAGCAGGCTCGTCACCCTTGTAACTATTAGATTGGTCTCCATTCCATCCTTTTCTTTCCAAAAGAATGGCGTTAAAGATTCTTGGGTTCTCTTGGTCGGCCTGTATAGTAAGTGGTGAGCACACTGGAAGAACGCTTTCGCTAAGCTTTGAAGTTATTGTGATTAGATGAAAGTCAGAATGACCAACTCCAGCCTTTATAATTTCAAACAATCTTTCTGGGGTTTCACCGTCAAGGACTTCGGGAAAAGCCCAAGTGACTTCGCGACTCTTGCCAAAGTTCATCCAGCGAACATATATGTTTCCTGGATTCTTCATTCTTTCATGCAGACTCGTGCAAGTGTGAAAAAAGCGAGAGCGAGCGGAGCTAAACTCTTTACAATGAAGCAAAGAATGGGGAACTGTCGAGCGCTCGTTCTCGCCTAATTGATATGAAGAAACGAGATCCGGGGGCAGATCATGATGGAAAGCAATGCCACTGTAGCCACAGGAAATAGATCCTACTCTATTGATATAGCTGTCTATGGGATTTAAAACCTTTTCTGGAATCAAGTCCCCGGTCAAGACTTTTGATAAAGCGCGAAACGAGGTAATAGTCCAGTCAAATGGCGTAGAAGGAGTATCAGAGAGCGACAAGGCGGCCGCGTGACTTCGGCACTGAAATGCAGCCCTACACCAAGACCCTAAGGCGGTGACTGCCAGGAAAGATGACGCCCCTGCCGCTGATCAGGCGGCCATGACCAAGGTAGCTGGATCCATGGAGTTTTCCGGTGGCGGTGGATTGATCCAGACCACCTCCGGCTGACGCCAGCAGCG
>NZ_JAYGIA010000090.1:0-22266 GCF_034931165.1 Synechococcus sp. BA-124 BA4
TTCTCCGAACAGGGTCACAGACCGGCCCACCCATTGCCACAGCTGAAATCTGAGGGAGGTGAGCCGTCAGCCCCGGCTACGCCGGGGCTGATCCTCCTGAGTTACACCACTTGCTGGGACGCCGCTCCGACCTGGGTGTGTTCCTGTTCATCGCCGATCTGCTGGTGCTGCGCGATGGCGGCTGCTTGATCCTGGTGCTACCGCCCCTGCGAGGCTGGCCGTCGGAAGGCCACCGCCTTGACGCGATCCGCCGTGGTGATCGCCTCTCACTGCCGCGCCTCTCGCTGGTGCCGCGTGGTGATCTGCTGGATTGGCACTTGCCCAGCCCCGACAGTCCGCCGCACCGACTGAACTGGCGGCAGGACCGCAGGGCGCCGCAGCCGCCGCTCTACGACAGCGCCATTCCGGTGCATCAACTGGGACCCGATGGTGCCGATGGTGTCACGGCGCCGCGGCTCGAGGACTGGCTCTACCACCAGGCGACCCTTGGTGACGACGGCTTGGCGGTCGAAACCTTCGCCGCTGTGCCCAACAGCGCGGCGGCCAGCGGCAGGGCCGCCAGCGTCTATGGCGCCAGCGCCTACACCGCCCATCGGCTCGGCCCACCGTTGCTGTTGCCCCGCCAGCACACCATGCCGGTGGTCTGGTACGCCGCTGATGGGGCGCCCTTTGGGGAAGGGGATCTGCCCCACCTGGGCCTCGCCAACCAATACCTCACCCACTACCGGCTCAAGAGCGAATACGAAGACCTCCTCTCCCGTTGCGCCCTGCCGGTGGGTGTGCGCAGCGGTCTGGTGGATCAGTACGGCTTCCAGCGCAGCGAGGACGGCGAAGCCCGCGCCCCCGAGCAGCTGGTGCTCTCCACCTCCACCTTCATGGACCTGCCCGAGGGAGCGGACTTCAACTGGAAGGAGATCCGCGCTCGCTCGCTGGCGGAGCACCGCGCTTACCTGACCCTGCTGGATGAAACCATGCGCCGTGATGCGTTGGTGCCGACCCAGAACCGTGGCGCCGGCCGCAGCGAAACCGAGATTTCGCTCACCGCCGGCCAGGCCTACGCCCTGCTCCAGTCGCTTGCCACCCAGAAGACCTCGGTCTTCGCGACGGTGCTGGAGCACTGGTGCTCGCTCACCGGTGACAGCCTGGTGCCAGGCGCCGGCCTGGCGCTCACCGTGACGCCGCTCACCCCGCCGCTGCGGCCCCAACCGAGCGTGGGCGAGTGGTTGACGCTGCATGAACGCGGTGTGATCAGCACCGCTGAGCTGCGTCACCAGCTGTCGCTCGCCGCAGCACCGGGAGTGGTGAATCCGATCAGCGGCTCGGCCACCGAATCGTTCGCGGTGCCCACACCGGAACTGGCCTGATGAGCGGCCCACCTGCCAACGCCAATGCCTGGCGCCCCTCGGATCTGGAAGCGATCCGCCGCGCCCTGCTGATCCCCGTCACTGCGCCTGCCCTGCGGGCCATCAATGACGCCATGGCCCAGCTGGAGCGCAGCTACCCCGAGGCGATCCCCGGCGCCAAGGCCTCGCTCGATGCGATTGCTGTGATCGATGCGGGCCTGGCATCTGGCGGCACGCCCGCCGAGCCTTTCGTGATCAAGACCACCCGCAAGGCTGCCGCCGGACCGGTGCCAGCTGAGCTGCCCAAGAAGAAGCTCGATGTGATCGAGTACGCCACAGAGCTGCTGATGGAGGAGGTGTCGACGGAATACGCCGAACCCACCGCCAACAGCTACGGCCTGAGCTCCGGCGCCCAGCGGCGCGGCCATGTGGCCAACCTGCTGCTGATCCTGCCCGGCCTGGCTTCCTGGTGCCCGCCGCCGCCGACGCCATTCTCCGGCACCTTGATCCGCTCCTGATGAGCGCCACACCGGTCACGGCGCTGCAGGAGGTCGCCAATGTGCGGCTGATGCTCCAGCAGCAGCAACACCCAGGCGCCAAGAACCCGGTGACGGTCTGCCGCCAGGTGATCGACTGCTCGATCCAGCAAACCAAGCTGATCTCCAGCCGCGACAACGGCCCCGGCATCGACACCGGCGACATCCTCTGCGAGGGCTACCTCACCCGCGCCGCCCTGCTGCCGCCAGCCGCGCCCCAGTCCAATCCGTGGGATTGGCTGGCGGCCGATCAGGCCTGGCAGACCCCGGGCCTGCGGGCCACCTTCCAGCCGCAACTGGTGCCGTCAGCCACCGAGCCACCGCGGCCGACCGCCGTGCAGGTGCCCGCCGAGGGGGTGTGCTGGCTGGGTGATCTCGCCCTGCTGCAAACGCCGGGCGTGCTGCCGCTCAGCCCCCGCGCGGTGTTTGCTGGTGCCAGCCTGCTGATGATCGGCCAGGCCTACGGCCCCGGCGGCATTGGGCTGCAGGTGCAGCCGGAGCTGGGGGAGGCGATCAGCTTTGCGCTCAAGCCCAACCGCGTGCTGGTGCTGGAGGCCGGCGACAGCTTGAACCTGATTGCCGAGCGCTACGGCACCACCGTGCAGACGTTGCGGGCGGTGAATCCGGATCTGGCCCAGCAGGGGCCGATCACCACCGCCACCGGCGACACGCTCAACGTGCTGGCCAGCCGCTACGGCACCACCGTGGATTTCTTGCGCAAGCTCAACCCGTCGCTGCTGCGCGCCGATGGCCACACCACTGCGGCTGGCGACACGCTCAAGGCCCTGGCCGTGCAGTACGACACCACGGTGGATTGGCTGCGGCTCTACAACCCGGACTACGACCGCTGGCCCCGCAGTGATCCGCTTCCAGTTGGTGTGCTGCTCGATGTGCCGGCGATCCGCCCGTCCGATGAGCTGGATGAGGACCAGGTGCTGCAGGTGCCGCTGATCCGCCCGGCCACGCTGCTGAATGCCGGCGGCTGGATCTACCTGCCGCCCTTGCGGGGCGTTTCCGCTGCCGATGACCTCTGGGACGTGGACCTGACGCCGGATCCGCCGCCCGTCACTCCGTGACCGGCCACACCGGGGATGGCTTGTGACACTCCTATGGACTGTCAACCCCCCAGCTCACCTACGTGATCGGCTGTTGGCTGCCCGGTGATGGAGGCGCCAGGCAGGTCAGCAAGGATGGAGCCGATGCCGCCTTGACCATTCCGTGGAACCGATCACCACATCGAACCAGCTGCTCCTCTTGGAGGCCATCGATCGGGTACGAAAGGACGTGGATGCTCCGCGCTTGCCGCTCGAGGAATTGACCGAGACCACTTTTACCCTGGTGGCCGAGCACATGTCGCTGACGCAGATCATCGATGCCGCAGAAGGCCTGATCCAGCTGGCCTCCCATCCCACCATGCCAAAAACAGCGCTACCGATGCCAATTGATGAATTGCAGGCCTTGCTCGAGAAGGTTATCGATCTCCGGGATTGGCAGGAGCTGGAGGAGCAGGACGATCGCAGCGACATCCAGAAGCTGATCGACAACGCCACCGATGCCGACACCGTTCTGGTGCGCGATCCCACCGGCACCCCTGAGCTGCAGGAGATCGGGATCCTGGAGCTTCTGCAGCGCTATCCCTGTCGCGGCAGCGAGGCCCGCTGGAGCCCCGACGACGCGATCGCCTTCCTGGAAACAAAGACCCGCTGGCTGGATGCGGCGCTGGAGAGCTGGGAGGCTGATGGCGAGGCCATGGCTGACGACAGCGATCTGATCGAGGCCAAGGCCGTCGTTCTGGTCGTGCCAGAGCAACCAGGCCAGTCGCTGCGGACCGAGCTACTCGACGTGCTGATCCCCGTTGACAGCTGAACCGCCGGCCGGCTCTGGTTCCGGCGGAGCCGCCGCCTGCCATGGAGGGCAGGCAACGGCTCCGCCGGGAGCCTGGGCGACTGCAGTAAGCCCGCTGCTGATCAGACCGCTGCCGTGCGTACGGCGGGACCACCACGCAGGATGCCGAACACCTCACGGGCCACAAATCGCTTGAGGCAGCGGATGATCTCCTTCATCGTGCGGCCTTCTGCGGTGCGGCGCTCGACGTACTCCTTGGTCTGCTGGTGACGCTGCAACCGGCAGATGACGATGCGGTGCAGGGCGCAGTTGGCCTGGCGGTTGCCGCTGCGGTTCAGCCGGTGCCGCACCACCTTGCCGGAGCTGGCCGGCAGAGGATTTACTCCGCAGAGAGCGGCAAATGAGGCCTCCGACTTCATCCGCTCCTGGTTGTCTCCCACCGCCACGACCAACGTGGCGGAGATGTCCACACCGATGCCGTAGGTGTTGCGCAGCTCCGGGCAGTGCTGCCTGGTCAGTCGATCCAGCTGCGCGACGGTCTCCTTGAGCTCCTGATCCAGCTGCTGGATGCGGCGCGCCAGGATGCGCAGGGTCATCTTGGCGGCGGCCAGGGGTGTGTTGATCTCCCCGGACCGCAGGCCTGCGCAGCTTTCGACCAGCTCCTTTCTCTTGAGCCGCTGCAGCCGTTCCCGCAGCGCCGCCGGCGCCGTCACCACGATGGCGTGCAGCTGATTGAGGGCTGCGGTGCGGTTCGCGGTGGCCGAATCCTTGGCCACCTTGAGCATGCGGATCATCTCCACCAAAGCGTCGCCCGCCTTGGGGATGACGCTGGCCGTTCCGGCGATACAGGCCCGTGCTGCGGCCTCCGCATCGATGGTGTCGTCCTTACTGATGCGCCGCCGCGTGGAGCGATCCGACCGGTTCACTTCCACCACGGGGAGATCTGCAGCCTGCAGGGCCCGGCAGAGCCCGGCGCCGTAGCAACCGGTTCCCTCCACGGCGAAAACCGGGCTGCTGCCGAATGCAGCGGCCCAGCGGATCAGCTCCTGGTAGCCACTGCGTTTGGCATCAAGCTTGAGGCTGCCCAGCCAGCCGCCATTGGCGCTCAGGGCCACCGCCATGTGGGTGTGTTTGTGAGTGTCGATGCCGACCACCACATCAGGGCTGGAGCTGGTCTCGGGGCCAGTTGCTGTCGCTGTGCTCATCGCTGCTGAGGGTTGGAGGAGGTGCAACCAGCCAGGCAGACGGACAGGCCATTGACGGGACGGGAACGTCGGACTCCTATGAGGTCACGGGACTCCCCGGCTGGTTGCCCCACCACACGGACCGACAGGTCACGAGAAAGACACCACTCCACGAGGGAACGGGTCAGGCAATAGATGGGTCAGGCCCGTGCTGGTGGGGTCCCGAAATCATCAATGGCAATAGCTGGGGTGAGTGCAGCCCGGATGGGGCGCTCGCTACAACCACAGCCGTGATGGGTGGACCGATGACCAAACGCCTTTCTCAGGACCTCCGCGTCCTGCCGCAACCGACCCCCGAGCAGCAGCAGCTCGTCAGCTACGCGCAGCCGCAGCACTGGCCCAACCAGGAGCCGCCTGCCCAGCCGGACGAGGCCGACGACGACGACCTCGAGGAGGACGACGACCTGGACCCTGACGAGCCCCTCGATGAACCCGGTGAGGAGCCCCTGGCCTCTCGCCCCGAGCCAACCGATGCGCTCAAGGCGGAGCGGCGCAAGACCAACCAGCTGGAGCGGGAGCTGCGCACGATCAAGCGCCAGCTCGCCCAGTTCTCCAAGATCAACCCCGATGAGTACGAGCGCCTCCAGGAGGCCGAGCGGCAGAAGGAGCAGCTGGAGCGCGAGATCGCCAGCCGTGAACTCCAGCTGGAGGCCGCTGCTGCCCGCAAGGTGAAAGCAGCTGCCAAGGAACGGGACGAGGCACTCCAGGACGTGCAGAACCTGCGCAAGGAACGCCTGCTGGAGCGGCTGTTTGTTGACGCCGATGGCCGCGCCGGAGGGGACAACCGCGGCTCTTTCTTTGAGATCTTCAAGCACCAGGTCGGCGGCGAGTTCCGCCTCACCAAGGACGGCGCCGGCCGTGACCTGCTGGAGCCGATCGATTCCAAGGGGAACGTGCTGCTTGGTGATCACGGCAACCTCGATGCCGCCGATCACATCGAGTCGCTCCGCACCCATCCAGTGCTCAGTTTCCTGTTCAACCAGCGTGGCGGCCTCGGCCCCGCCACGGTGATCGCTGAGTTCGATGGCAACGGCCAGCCGACCAACCTGCAGAGCATGAGCGCCAGTGAGCTCTACCTGGCCAGCTACGCCAAAAAACCTGCCGGCGCCAGGCGTTGATCCAATCGCGCTCCGTCCACACGGGCGGAGTGCACCTTCAACATCGACAACCAAGCGCAACCGAATAGCAGGAACCGAATGCTCGGCGCACAATCACGCGCGAGGCAGGGCACCCAAATTCACGCTCAATCAAATCAAGTGACGTACAAAAAAGGGGGGGATATACCCCCAAATATGAGAAACGCGCGCGTACTGCTTCGGAAATGTCGCAAAATCTGGAAATTCACTTCTGCGATCACATCAACGTCAGCTGATCTCCACCTGCAGTGACTGTGCTGCCTGAGGCGGCCACGAGGCGCAGCGGAACACCCGAGCGCGAACGAGCGGTTGGAGCCGCCTGGCCGCCGTCTGGTGCTGCGCCGAGGCTGGCGCGGGAACCCCAAGCAGGCGCGAGCGGGTGGAGCGGTGGGCCGCTGGAGCCGCGTGACCGTCAGCTTTGCTGACCTTTTCGCCGGCATTGCATTGCTGCCTTGCTTGCTGGCATTCATCAGCGCCGGCCAGCAGTGGGAAAGGGCAGCCAGCTGACGCCAGCCGCCCCGGCGGGCCGTGATCAGGCCCGGAAGCCGAACTCCTGGCGATAGAGATGAGGGTGGTGGGCTTCGATCAGCTCCATGGCGAGGAAGGCCGGGAAGGGGACCAGGCCCGAGAGGGTGACCTCCTGGGAGGACAGCCCACCCCGGGGGCGCCCCGCAGGAACTGGTGCAGAGCCAGGCTTCTGAAGCGGCTCGATTTGGCGCAGCTTCTTCTCCAGCAGCGCCCACAGATACTTCGGGACGCCGGAGGGCCGAGGGCAGCGCCACACCTTGGAGGTGGCATCCCAGGGCCGGGACTCTTCCAGCAGCAGCCCGTTCTTGCCGGCCTTGCTGATCTCGATCATCAGCAGGTGCTCGCTCACCGCCTTGCAGGTGACGGCCCTCCAGGTGATGCCGCTCAGAGTGGACGCATAGATCGTGATGGGTGCCATGGCCGAACCAGGCGAAGGACCCCTCAGCCCTGCGCGGGGAGGGCAAGGGGCGCGACAGCGCCTCGCGCAGCCCTTGCCCCGCCGCGCACGCTGAGGAGGGCCGCCGCCTCCCCCGCTGGTGTCGCCCAAAGCCGTCGGGTGAAAGGGGGCCGCAAGGCCCCCTGGGGGCTGGCCCCTGTGGGGCTCAGTTCACCGAGGCGGTGCAGCCCCCGGGTGCCCTGCAGCTTGCGGGCGATCGCGAAGGCCTTTTCGGCCGGCACGAAGCGCATCTTCTTGACCGGCTTGCCGCGCCGGCCAAAGAACTGCTGCTCGCACGGGTGGGCGCCGCCCTTGAGGCCATCGGGATAGAAGTGGACGATGACGCGGCGGATTTCGCAGCTGGGGGCAGAGGGTGTGGCCATGGCCTTGAGGTGAGGAACCCGATCCAGCAGCGCGGCCCGCGCAGGGAAGGCAGGGGGCGCGAAGCGCCTCGCGTCAGCCCTTGCCGAACCGAGCAGGCCAGCGCAGCCTTCGGGTGCTTCTCACCGGGGCCGTGGCGGGACACCCCCCCCAGCGGTGCTGACCTACCCCGCGTTTGTCCACGGCTGGAGCCGATTCGAATCGGCGGGGATCGTGCCTCCACAACAGGTTCAGAGGTGGTGCGCTTGCTAGGCCAAGGGCACGGGCAGTTCCTGGCCGCTGGCATCAAGGAACCAGATGCTGTCCTGTGCGCCGGACCGATCAGCCCGCTTTCAGCGCGTCGTTGTCACCAGGGGCTCCAGCTGAGGTCGCGCCCGAGCTGGCCAGAACCAGACGACTTCTGCTAGTACAGGTGTTCTCCGTTGTGGTCTTGCCGTGGCTGCTTCTCCGTGAGCTCCCGCGGCACCCGGCTGGCGCCCAGCTCAGCGGCAGACGATGGCGGCTACGAGCAGTTGGCCCTACCTCGATGAGGAGGTGCTGGTGGCCAGCCGCAGCGGCAAGGTGTGCATTACCTACCATTCGTGTTGACACCCTCCGGAAGGGCTGGGGTGGGCTGGGGTGGGGACGGTGCGGGAGCAGGGGCAGACCAGCTGCTCCTGCTGGTGCTCGAACACCACCGGCTGGAATTGCGTGATCTCAACCACGTGGTGCCGCACCGGCGCTGGAACGACGCCGGCCAGAGCGGCTCTCCAGCCGCGTCAGACGCTCGCCCAGTGGAGAATCACGTCCTTGGATCTCTCGGCGGGGAGTAGGTAAGGGTCGTAGCCGGGATAGCCCTCCTGACCTAAGCGCTTGACCCGCTGACAGTAAAATTCTCCGTTTTGGGGGGGTAAAACCGGGGCCAGAACTGGGCGGGGGCTACTCCTTCGCATGATCCTGGCGGCTTGGAGGAATTGCGGGAGCCACGGCCATTCTTCTCCTCCAGCTGGGCAACGCGGGCGGACAGGGCCTCAAAATAAGCGGTAAAGTGCTCAACCAGCGCTCGAATGCTGGGGGCGCAGCCTACCCGTCGATCCCGAAAATCCGGGCCTGAAGAAAAGCAACCAAAAAGTCTACCTGCCTGAGATCCAAGCAGAGTTAAGCTATTTTGCAAAGGCTGGCTCCTCAGCGGCTGGCTTGTTCAACCCCACAACCAGCAACTGTAGCAGAAGCGACAGAGCTGCAGACACGACTCTCTTAAATTTAAATATGATGAAACTGCAGATTCATAAAAAAAGTATATTAATTGGCGAGGGTTCTCTAATAATACAATGTGCTGAACTCCTATTAGAAAGGGAGCATCAGATACTGGGCATCATCTCCCTTGATGGCTTAATAGAGGGCTGGGCTAAGGAAAAAGGAATCTCTCACATCCAACCCACAGATAATCTTCTAGCATTTTTAAGTCAGCAGCCATTTGATTACCTCTTCAGTATTAACAATAAAGCGATTCTACCCAAGGAGATTTGCGATCTACCTCACCAGTATGCGATTAACTTCCATTATTCTCCTTTGCCAAAATATGCCGGGGTGAATGTGCCATCCTGGGCGCTGATGCAGCGGGAGAAGACTTATGGGGTTACATGGCATGTAATGACAGACCTGGTTGACGGTGGGGACATTCTGAAGCAGGTTTCTGTCGATATTAATGAGAGGGAGACTACTTTTACTCTTAAGGTAAAAGGTTATGAGGCAGCTATTCGTTCGTTTGCTCAACTTATTGATGAGTTATCTTCAGGTCAAGCTGTAGCACTTAAGCAAAACCTAAATGAGCGAACCTATTTCCCTCCTTCTAAAAGAACGGGTTCAGGAGGTTTGTTGTCGTTCAACCGTAGTGCCTACGAGCTAGATGCCTTGGTTCGGGCTTTAGATTTTGGTCCCTACCCCAATCCTCTGGGGCTCTGTAAGTTAGCGATTGGGGGTAATTTTATCGCCGTTTCTAAGCTTAATATTTTAGATGAGATTTCCCAGGCATTTCCCGGAACAATAACATGTATTGAGACTGACTATCTGAAGGTTTCAACCACCAGTTACGAGGTCGCGTTGCGCCAAGTTCACACTCTAGAGGGTAAACCTCTATCAATTTCTGATTTTGTTAAAAGATTTAGACTACAGATTGGATATCAGTTTCAGGGTATCGACCTAGAACTGGCAAACCGTATTGAGAAGTTTGATAATATAATTGCTAAACACGAAGCTTTTTGGGTAGAGAGACTGGCAAGTTTAGAGCCATTGACGATTCCCTATGCAGAGAGATCGCTATCCCCAGTGAATCAGAAGCGGTACACGAGTGTAAAGATGCCCGTACTGGATGAGTTTATAACATTTCTAGAGGAGCATCATCCAACCTGGAATTTAGGGGACTTTCTCTTGGCGGCTTTTGTGGGTTATTTGACTCGAATTGGTGGCGCGGCTTGTTTTGATATTGGTTTTAGAGATGTTGAATTAGGACGGGAGATAGTAGGAACGGAAGGTTTGTTTGCTAGCATTGTGCCTTGTCATTTAGAAATAGATTCCGAGCAGAGTTTTGAGGCCATTTTTGAAGCTGTACGAGAGCAAGTAGCGTTAACCAAACAGCACAAGACTTATGCGCGGGATGCTGTAGCTAGGTATCCAGAGCTTCGGGAAGTGCCGGAGCTAGGTAGCGAACAGATTTTTCCGGTAGTTATAGAACGGGTAGATCAATTAGATTATCATCAAGCCAGCACTGGTAATGAGCTTACCTTCATCATCTCGGAAGAGGGGAAGGAGTGCGGTTGGTTTTATAACGCTGACGCTTTGGACGGTGACAGTATTGCCAGGATGGTGGAGCAGTTTACTATTTTTCTGCAAGGTATTGCCAGTGATTCTAGTCAATACCTTGCCTACCTTCCCCTGTTATCTGAGGAGGAGCGTCACAAAATCCTGGTGGAGTGGAATGATACTGCGGCAGATTATTCTCTGGATAAGTGCATCCATCAGTTGTTTGAGGAACAGGTGGAACGGACTCCTGACAATGTGGCGGTGGTGTTCGAAGAGCAGGAATTAACATATGGAGAGTTGAATGTCAAGACAAATCAGTTAGCCCATTACTTGAAGAAGTTTGGCGTGGGACCAGAAGTCTTGGTGGGGATTTGTGTGGAGCGGTCGCTCTTAATGGTAATAGGACTCCTTGGCATCCTCAAAGCAGGTGGAGCGTATGTTCCTCTAGACCCTGAATATCCGAAGGAACGTCTGGCTTTCATGCTCGAAGATGCTCAGGTATCGGTACTGCTGACGCAGCAGACGTTAGTTGAGATTCTTCCAAAGTGTTCGGCACAAGTAGTTTATTTGGATGCTGACGAATTTGCCCAACAAGCAGGTGTTAACAATCCCACTAACAAAGCCCAAGCTAACAACTTGGCTTATGTTCTCTATACTTCTGGCTCTACAGGCAAACCGAAGGGAGTAGCCATTGAACATCACAGTACAATTGCGCTTCTGGATTGGGCAACCGGGGTGTTTACGAGGGAACAGTTGGCAGGGGTTCTAGCGTCAACTTCTTTCTGCTTCGATATTTCGGTTTTCGAGTTGTTTGTTCCCTTAAGCTGTGGCGGCAAAGTGATTCTAGCCAAGAATGCTTTGCATCTGTCTAGTTTGCCGGCTGCCCGGGAGGTTACATTAATTAATACCGTTCCTTCGGCGATCTCAGAGTTACTGAGAGGGAAGGGCATTCCTGATGGAGTTCGCACGGTTAATTTGGCGGGAGAAGCTTTGCCGCAACGAGTGGTAGAACTTTTGTATCAACAAGAGAGGATTCAGGAGGTATTCAATCTTTACGGTCCTTCTGAAGATACGGTTTATTCAACTTATACTTTGGTGGAACGGAACGGTCAAAAAGCTCCATCGATTGGTCGTCCGATTACGAATACACAAGTCTATATATTTGACTCCTATCAGCAGCTTGTTCCCATCGGCGTACCGGGTGAGCTACATCTGGGTGGGGCGGGTTTAGCGCGGGGTTATCTCAACCGTCCTGAGTTGACTGAAGAAAAATTCATCCCCAACCCCTTTGATAATCCAATACCTAAAACCTGTACTGAGCGCAACCGAACTATCCCAAATCCAAAATTATACAAGACTGGAGATTTAGCTCGCTCCTTACCCGATGGCAATATTGAATTTTTAGGACGCATAGACCATCAGGCTAAGGTGCGGGGCAACCGCATTGAACTGGGAGAAATTGAGTCGGTTTTGGGACTACACCACAATGTTAGGGAAGTTGCGGTTGTGGCAAGAGAAGATGTCTCTGGTGATAAGCGGTTATTCGCTTATGTCGTGCCCAACCAGGAGCAAGTTTCTACTCCTAAGGAATTGCGCCGCTTCCTCAAGGAGAAGCTGCCGGATTTCATGATGCCTTCTGTCTTCGTGCTGCTGGACAAGCTGCCTAGGACCCCCAACGGTAAGGTGAATCGCCGCTCTTTGCCAGTGCCCGATAAGGCTAGGCCGGAGCTAGAGCAATCATTTGTGGCTCCTCGTTCTCCTGCTGAAGAGGTGCTTGTAGGAATTTGGTCTGAAGTGCTTGGGTTGGATCGGGTTGGTGTCCAAGACAATTTCTTTGAGTTGGGGGGTCATTCGTTACTGGCAACTCAGGTGATTTCGAGGCTGCGGGATGCCTTTTCTGTAGAGTTGTCTCTTTACAGTCTGTTTGAAGCACCGACGATAACTAGCTTGGGTGAGAGAATTGAGACGGTGCGTCGAAAAGGGTTGGGTTTACAAATCCCACCGATTTTGCCCAGAAGGCGAAAAGAAAGTCTACTTCTGTCTTTTGCTCAACAGCGACTTTGGTTCTTCGATCAGTTAATTCCTGATAGCCCAATCTATAACATTCCCCTGGCTTATCGGGTCACGGGACAGTTGAACGTGGGAGCATTAGAGCAGAGTTTGGGTGAGATTGTGCGACGCCATGAGTCACTGCGGACGACTTTTAAAACTGTAGATGGACAACCGATTCAGGCGATAGCTCTAGACATAGGCTTAAGCTTGCCAGTAATAGATCTGCGGGAAATAGCCGAGGCTGAGCGGGAGGGAGAGGTACAGTGGTTGTCTACCCAAGAAGCTCAACAGCCTTTTGATTTAGCTCAAGGTCCGTTGCTGCGCGTTAAGCTTCTCCGTTTGGATGAAGTGGAACACGTCCTGCTTCTGACTCTGCACCATATTGTCTCCGATGGCTGGTCTCTGGATGTGTTGATGCGGGAACTAGGAGTGCTGTACGAAGGTTTTTCTACTGGGGAACCTGCGTCGCTGCCTGAATTACCGATTCAGTATGCTGATTTTGCGCTTTGGCAGCGGGAGTGGCTCTCTGGGGAGGTGCTGGGATCTAACCTTGCCTACTGGAAGCAGCAGTTAGGAGGAGAGTTGCCTGTACTTGAGTTACCCACTGACCGTCCCCGTCCCCTAGTGCAAACCTATCGGGGGTCAAGGCAGTCGTTTGAGCTATCGAAGGACTTAACGGATGAGCTGAATGCGTTGAGTCGGCGGGAAGGGGTTAGTTTGTTTATGACTCTGTTGGCGGTGTTCAAGGTGTTGCTTTACCGCTACACGGGGCAGGAGGACGTTATTGTCGGTTCTCCGATTGCGAATCGCAACTGGGCTGAAATTGAAGGGCTAATTGGCTTTTTTGTCAATACTTTAGTGCTGCGTACTAGCCTGGGTGGGACACTCAGTTTTCGGGAATTACTAGGTCGTGTGCGTGAGGTGGCTTTGGGAGCTTATGCTCACCAGGATCTGCCGTTTGAGAGGCTGGTGGAGGAACTGCAACCGGAACGGGATATGAGCTATCATCCCCTGTTTCAGTTGATGTTCTTGTTTCAAAATACCTCAACGACAGACGGGGAATTTTCAGGTTTGGCTTTGAGTTCTCTGGAGGTTGAAAGTAAAACGGCAAAGTTTGATTTGAGTCTATCTCTGACGGAAACTGAGCAAGGACTAATTGGAGCGTTTGGTTACAACACAGATTTGTTTGATGATGCAACTATTGCCCGAATGGTGTATCATTTACAAACTTTGTTAGAGGGGGTGGTCGCTGATCCAGACAACAGGATTTGTGATTTGCAGATTCTGACGGAGGCTGAACGACATCAATTGTTGGTGGAATGGAATAATACAGAAGCAGATTATCCTAAGGATAAGTGCATGCATCAGTTATTTGAGGAACAGGTGGAGAGGACTCCTGATAATGTTGCAGTGGTTTTTGAAGACCAGCAGTTGACTTATCGGGAGTTGAATGCGAGAGCGAATCAGTTGGCACACTACTTGCAGAAGTTGGGGGTGGGGCCAGAGGTTTTGGTGGGGATTTTTGTGGAGCGATCGCTTAATCTGGCAGTAGGGGTTTTCGGAGTCTTAAAGGCAGGAGGAGTTTGTTTGCCTTTGGATGTAGAATTTCCTGAAGAACGATTGGCTTTCATTTTAGAGGATACTCAAGTACCAATTATCTTAACGCAGGAGCAGCTTGTGAGCTGTATTTCCCAGTATAGAGCGCAGCTAGTCTGCCTAGAGAAAAGTTGGAATACTATTGCAAAAGAAAGTACGGAACCATTTTATAGCGGAACAACAGTTAATAACCTAGCTTATATTCACTACACATCGGGTTCTACTGGTAAACCAAAAGGAGTAATGCGCCCACACCGATGTTGTGTTCGTGAATCGACAATAGAACTGACTGAAGCCGACCGATATTTGGTGCAATCAAGTAGCATTGAAGAACTTTTCTGGCCATTGCGGGTTGGCGGAAAAGGAATTATAGTTCGACCAAGAGGATATAAGGATAGTGCTTATCTGGTCAAACTAATAGCAGAGCAGAAAATTACTGTTGCTATTATCCCCCCCTCTATGCTTAAAGTGTTGCTAGAAGAACCAGAAATTGAAACTTGTAGCAGTTTGCGATACGTCTTCTCCAGTGGAGAAGCTTTAACCATTAAACTCCAGGAGATCTTTTTCAGCCGTCTTACTGCTGTTTTGCGTCATGACTACGGCTTAACTGAAACTTCCTATGCAACCATAGGAAAATACCAGTGCTTAGCCAAACGTGGAAATAATTTACGGTGCAATCTCCTCGTTGGTCCTCCTGCTGCTGACTCAGAAGTTTACATTCTTGACTCTCATATGCAACCAGTCCCCATTGGTGTCCCTGGTGAAATATACATTGGGGGAGCTGGTTTAGCCCGAGGCTATCTAAACCGCCCGGAGTTAACAAGGAAGAAATTTATCCCCAACCCCTTCAGCGAGCAACCTGGTTCCTATCTCTACAAAACAGGAGACTTAGCCCGCTATCTCTCTGATGGCAACATTGAATTTCTTGGGCGCTTCGACTATCAGGTCAAAATTCGCGGCTTCCGCATCGAACTGGGAGAAATTGAAGCTGTCCTGGCACAATACCCAGCCATAGAACAGACTGCCGTCACAACAATAGAGGATGACCCATGTGATAAGCGGCTAATGGCATACATTGTTCCTCACCCCGAACAGGCACTTACTATCGATGAACTGCGCCGCTTCCTAAAGCAGAAACTGCCTGACTACATGATGCCATCAACCTTCGTTTTCTTGGACACTCTACCCCTAACACCTAACGGTAAAATAGACCGCCGCGCTTTACCCGCCCCCGTTTCTTCACGACCTCACCAAAAAGAAACCTTTATCGCTCCTCGCACTACCATTGAGCAGCAGGTAGCCGACATCTGGACTTCTGTCCTTAAAATAGATAACGTTGGCATTCACGACAACTTCTTTGAGTTGGGAGGGCATTCCTTGCTAGCAATCCAAGTAATTTCTCGACTGCGCCTAGCCTTCAGTATGGACCTGTCCCTGCATACTCTCTTTGTAGCACCGACCATAGCTGAATTGGGCGATTACATTGAGACATTTCGCTGGGCAGCACAAGAACTAAAGCTGAATAGCACTGTCTCAAACGGAAACTTAGACATGGTCATTTCTTACCTATAGGATGCTAGAGCAAAAGGTTAGCTAAATCCAAAAGCCAGTGCCTCAAAAAATTCTAGATGATTTTTAATTCTTAACTCAGTACTATTCCTGTAAGTCAAAATGAAGTATTCAAAAGGATTTCTTTTCACTCAACGAAGCGTAAGTCAGCAAATTGAAGCGGTAAGCTATGATTTGAGTATTCGAGCCGGATTAATTCATCAGGTAAGCTCTGGCTTGTACGATTTGTTGCCAGGAGCACAAAAGGTGCTTAATAAGATCTCTGCGATCGTTAAAGAGGAAATGGATCGTGCTGGAGCGCTGGAGATTTCCATGCCGATCGCACAGCCAGTAGATCTATGGGAGGAATCCGGTAGATGGGGCGTTTATGGCGAGGAAATGTTGAAATTCAAAAATCGGGAGGGAAAAGAGTACTGTTTGGGACCAACTCATGAAGAAATGATTTGTGATTTAGTCAGACCCTACTTGAGTTCCTATAAGCAGTTGCCTTTTAACTTGTATCAACTGGGGAGAAAGTTCAGAGATGAGATGCGACCCAGATATGGTCTGCAAAGAACAAGAGAATTTGTCATGAAAGATGCTTACAGCTTTCACTGCAATGCCGAGAGCTTGAATGAGACTTATATGCTAATGCGAGAAGCCTACCAAGCGATTTTCCGCAGATTAGGTCTCGAGGTTGTCCCCACAGAAGCAGATCCTGGAGAAATGGGGGGGAGCGCTTCTGAGGAATTTTTAGCTATTGCTGGATCGGGAGAAAGCAAGTTTGTGTTCTCAGACAATGGCAAAGCTGTTCAAATTGATGATATTGATGAATCAACATCTCAAGATGTTCTAACAGGGATTGAGGTTGGTCACATCTTTCAGCTAGGTGACAAGTACACGAAAGCAATGAACCTGAAATACACTGATGCAGATGGCGTAGAAAGAACTCCCTTGATGGGCTGTTATGGGATTGGAGTCAGTCGATTAATCACGGCAGTCCTAGAGCAACACCATGACGATAAAGGCATAGTCTGGACACGCTCTACATCACCATATGATATTCACATTATTCCTGTGAATACTACTGATAATGTCACCCAAAAAGCCAATTTCCTTCATGATTTATTTACTATCAATGGTATTGATCCTTTACTAGATGATCGTGACGTTAGCGCGGGAGTAAAATTCAAAGACGCGGATTTAATTGGTATTCCTGTAAAGCTGATTATTAGCGAACGTAGTCTAGCTAAGGAATGCGTTGAATTTGAGTTGAGGAAAGATGGTAGCAAGGTATCAGCTTCCTTGGGAGAGGAACTGCAAATCTACGCCAGCTTTGTGTAGGGCATGAGATTATCGAAGCAGCTTTACCAAAATAAACTACAAATCCCTTGTGATTTGGAAGAGATCGAAATTTACAAGCTCCTCCAAATTGCGGGGTTTGTAGACTTCCCGTACTCAGGTTTTCCTCAGTTCATGCCCTTGGGTCAAAAAATCATCAATGAGATTTGTAGAATTGTTAGGACTAAAGCGGAGCGCTTCGGATTTTCTGAAGTTTACCTACCTTTAGTACAACATCGACATTTTCTAGAACAGTCTGGGAGACTGAAGCAATTTGAACGGGAGATTTTTTTCCTGGCTCAAAATAATAGCTCCTACATGCTATCTCCTACAAATGAAGAATTTTTTCTGAATATAACTTTGAAGGGTGTAAGTTCATACAAACAATTCCCTATTCGATTATTTCAGATTGCTGATAAGTTCAGGGATATCCAGAGGCCAAGAGGACTTATGCGGAGCAAGCAGTTCATGATGTGTGATATGTGTTCAATTGATTCAACTAGGTCTTCGCTACAGGACTCAGTAGATAGATTTGAAAGAACTGTCCAAGCTGTTTTCAAAGAACTTGATTTAAAGACGCATAGGCTTCAAAAGAACAATGGTGAATACGTGGACTATATGATTATTTGTTCTGATGGTGAAACAAAGGTAGTCGTGAATTCAGATGATTCATATACCTATAGTGATCATGATAAATCGAAGCCAGCTGATCTCCGAGCCTCAAGTTTAGCGATGTATTTCTTGTTTCAAGTTCCTGATTATGTTAGGGAATGCGTCTTAAATAGGCTAAGACTTAGCGATCTTTTCATGGGAACTTATGGATTTGGAATTCAAAGATGTCTTCATGGAATTGTACAGCAGCATATTGACAAGCTAGGAATAAATTTTCCGAAAAGTATTAGACCTTTTAACGTTTCGATTATTCCTGTAGATCCCAGAGAGGAAGCTCAAATTTCATCGGCAGTAGAACTTTACGAGATTTTTCTGAGAGAAGGCTTAAACCCAGTTTTGGACGATCGGTTGAATTTAATGATGAGGGAGAAAGCCTCATATAGCGATTTCCTTGGAGTTCCAATCAAGGTATTTATAGGAAAAAGCGAAGTAAATGACCAAAAGCTAACTATCAAATCGAGAGGAGATCCTTTTGGGCAGAAAGTTGATAGAGACGATTTCATTAACCATTTTTGGAACTATGCTAAGTGATTGCTTATTTTGCAAAATTGTAATGCGTGAGGTTCAGGCTCACATCTTTTATGAGGATGATCTTCACATCGCTTTTCTAGATATTTATCCTATAACAAAGGGGCAAGCTCTTGTAATTCCCAAGAAGCATCATTCTAGTTACGTTTTTAGTATGACGGATCAAGAGTATCTATCGCTAATGCAAACATCAAAGGTAGTAGCTACTACTATTGATGCAAATTTGAAAGCCTCTAGAACTTTTATGGTAATCGAGGGAATGGAGATAGATCACGCGCACATCAAGCTATATCCAATGTACAGCATTAGAAAAAGAACTAGTAATGAAATAGGTGAAATGGAGTACTACGACGGGTACTTATCAACTTTGCATGGCAACAGAGCCGATGAAAGCACATTGTCATATCTTTCAAAGCAATTGAAATCTAATTTCTTGAAGAGGTAACAATGCAAGATATAACACCGCTTGATATAGAAAAACTGAGCTACACAGACTTTGTATCACTGCTGCATGAAGAGAACAGACCTCCAGGAGGTAAGAAAACCGTCCGAGAGATTATATTGAACAGCTTTGTAGATAGGCAAGCCAATGTTTTAGAAGTTGGTTGTACTAATGGATTTACTTCCTTGGAAGTAGCAAGGCTCATAGGCTGTCAAGTTACGGGAGTAGACATAAGTTCATCCTCAGTACAGAATTCTATTGATCGTCTTGAAAGATCTTGCACTCCTGGCAATGTAAAGTTCCTCGTTGAATCTGTGTATGATCTGCCATTCGATAACAATCTATTCGATCTTGTAGTTCTCAGTAATGCTATCTCTTTCATTGAAGATCAAAAAACTGCATTAGATGAGTGCATTAGAGTTATAAAACCTTGGGGTTTTTTGGCAGTTGTTCCAATCTGGTATAAAGTTGATCCGCCAGAGGAGATTGTGGATCAAGTTTCAACTATAATCGGAGTCAAAATAAAAATTAGAAAAAAAGCTGATTGGATTAATTTTCTTAATCAATCTGGCTTAGAAATGTATTACTCTTGTGATTATCATTTTGACACTCAGTCCCCGGAGATTATCAGCCAATACGTTGATGAGATTTGCAAGAAAGAACATCTTCAAAAGTATCCTGAATATGTGGTTAAGGACATATCAGACAGATGGAAAATGACAATTGAAGTTTTTAATCAAAATCTTCGATATGCAGCTTATTCAGTCCTCTTACTAAGAAAAAGGGCGGAAACAGAAGAGTCTGAACTGTTTTCAACCTCCCCATGTAAGCAATATACATGTAGTAAGCGTGTAAGGGTGTGCCATGTTTAAGATAACTGCTCCTAAAACTTGGAATAGTAGTCAACACTATTTAGAGGCTTTGAGCTCTGTTTGGTATAAGTCGCTATTTAAGATACAAGATTGTTTTCAATTTAATTCATGCCTTTTTTTTAGAGATAGATATTTAAGACATATTTCTCTTCCAATAACCACAAATTCAATTTCAAGCCCTATGGGTCTTGGTAGTGATTCCCTTCCTGTTAAAGTTAACTTGTTCGGTATTGATACTTTTCTATCCGACTCAATGCAATTCATGCTTGAGTATGGATGTCGCTACAATCCGACGGGCTGCTATTATATTATGCCTTCATTTAGAGGTGACTCTGATGATTCAACACATCTCTCGCAGTTTTATCATGCTGAGGCTGAAGTTCACGGCTCTCTAGAAGATGTTATGGTGCTGGTAGAACGTTATCTGAAATTTATTTGCTCTAGCCTTTTAGATGAGTGCGCTTCAGAAATTAGCTCTATTGCTGGTTCTCTAAGTCATATAGAGAACTTTGTCAAAGCTGATTCCCCGATCTCTACAATCAGTTTTGACGAAGCGGTGAATCTTCTCTCAAGCGAACCGGAGAACTTCAAGTATATTGAAGCCGAAGATCAAGTATTGAAATCGTTAAGCCGATTAGGTGAACAAAACCTTATTAAGATGTTTCATGGTTTTGTTTGGGTAAGGGAGTTTGATCACTTACTAGTGCCTTTTTATCAAGCTTTTTCTGAAAATGCAGGAAAATCAAAATCAGCTGATTTACTCTTTGGTATAGGGGAAGTCGTTGGTGCTGGAGAGCGCCACGTTAACGGCGGTCTAGTTCGAGAGGCGCTTGAGTTACATCAAACTGATGTTGATTCATATGATTGGTATTGTAAGCTAAAAGACGTTTTTCCTATGAAGACTTCAGGCTTTGGTATGGGAACTGAAAGGTTCTACTGTTGGTTATTAAATCATCATGACGTTCGAGATTGTCAACTTCTGCCTAGATTTAATGGCGTATTAACTATTCCATAGTTTATGTGTATCAACTCCATGGTTTATGTGTATCAACATCTATGAAAAGTCTTCAGGAAGTAATTTGTTCTTTAGATAGTTTCTTTAGCTATTCTGATTACCCAGATAGTATAATTGACACGCTTGTTAGGACTGATATGAAAGCATTTTTACGTTTTAATGAAGATTACTTTCGGAAAACAAGTGGCTTAATGATTCAGAATAGCTTGCACATAAGTTCAATTTGCTGTGCGGCATTTCCTAGTAATGATCTAATTAGCCATATTGAGAAAGTTACTAATGCTCTTTTGCTTGTAAAGCATCCAATGGATTGGAATGAATTCTCAGAGGGATTTATACCTATTTCAGAAAAGTTTTTAAATAAACTCAAGGACCGAAAAATATCTTTATACTGTGCCCACTCAGCACATGATAATCATCTCTCATGTTCGCCGAGCGTAGGATTAGCACAAGTATTCAATGGTGATATTCTAGAAATTATGAGTGATGAACAGGATAGAGTTTTTGGTTGTATTGTTGAGATTCAAAATCCTCTTAGATTTGAAGATTTGAGATTGTTTCTCTCGCAGACTTTTGGATTAATCAGTTTTCAGGAATACTTTGTGCATGATCGAGTCCATCGGATAGCAGTAGTTGCTGGTGGAGGCGATAATCCCCAGTGGCTAAACTTAGCCATCGGGAAAAATTGTGATACTTACTTAACAGGTATTTTATATTTCAGAGGCTCTCAGTATGCCAAAGAGAATAATCCTATATTTATAAGGAATCTTAAGGCAAGCAGTCTGAACGCGCTTGGTATATCCCATTACTTTTCTGAGCAAAGGGGTAGTATTCTTCTAGCGAACCTTCTTGCTCGCGTTGTGAAGTTACCTACTAAGTATTTACCAGAGATGGGTAAGGCAAAGTTAATTCAATGTAACTGGCAGCTACATATATAGCTTAGCTAGTTTATTTTAGGCATACGTCTTATGGAACCATATCAGTTTCTATCTTGCCTCCGCCGCCTAGGTGTAAATATATCTACTGATGGTGAGCAGTTATATTTAAGGGGTTCTAAAAAAGTTATCACAGAAATACTACAAGCCAAAATAGCCGAACACAAAGCTGAAATTCTGGCATTTCTTCTCGAGGCTAACACTGCCGTTAATTCTCATCTGCCTCCAATATCGTCTGCGGCCATTCTCCCTGTCGCCCCCCTGCCCGGCGATTGGCCACCAGGATGCGAGGCCTACCAGGCGTCTTTTGCCCAGGCGCGGCTGTGGTTCTTGCATCAGCTGGAGCCTGAGTTGACGGCGTATCACCTGCGAGCCGTGTGGCGGTTGAGGGGTGATCTGGATGTTCCAGCCCTGCAGAGAGCTCTGGAAGGGCTGATTGAGCGCCATTCCACCCTGCGTACCTCGTTCCTGTTGCAGGGGAGCGAGGTGATTCAAATCGTTCACCCTGCGTCACCTTTTGCCCTGACTGGGGAAGCCTTGGGCGAGCGAGATCCTGAGGTGGTGATTAGGGAGTGGCTGGAGGAGGAGAACCGCACGCCGTTTGATCTGACGGCAGGTCAGCTGCTGCGAGCACGGCTTCTGGTGGTCGATAGTCAGCACCATCTGCTGCTGGTCAACCACCACCACATCGCCTCGGATGGCTGGTCGCTGTCTATTTTGGCTCGGGATCTGGTGGAGCTGTACAACGCCGAGCGCGCTGGCCGATCACCACAACTTGAGCCGTTTTGCATTCACTACCCGGACTATGGCGTCTGGCAGCGCCAACGCCTCAGTGGCGATCGCCTGCAGAAGCTCAACGACTACTGGATCAGCCAGCTCAGAAATCTTGAGCCTCTGGAGCTGCCAACCGACCATCCCCGGCCGGCGATGCCCTCGCACCGTGGGAGATGTGTTGAGTTCACGATCGAGCCCCAGCTGCTGGAGCCCTTTGAGGAGCTCTGCCGTAGGGAGGGAGCCACGTTGCAGATGGGGCTG
>NZ_JAYGIA010000091.1:0-22167 GCF_034931165.1 Synechococcus sp. BA-124 BA4
CGCCACCGCCGCGGCGGGCAGCTCCAGCAGGCGCAGATTGGCCTTCGCCCCGAGGCGCGCGAGGGCCTCCTCGCTGAATCCAGGCGCCACGACGCATTCCAGGAACAGGCTGGTGAGACGCTCGGCGCTGGCTCCATCCACCACCGCGTTGAGGGCCACAATGCCGCCGAAGGCCGAGATGGCATCCGCCTCCAGGGCCCGCGTCAGGGCCTCGGCGGCGCTGCCGGCCACGGCCACCCCGCAGGGGTTGGTGTGCTTGACCACAACTGCCGCCGGATGAACCTCCCCGCCGTAGCCGAACTCCCTCACGGTGGCCAGGGCGGCATCAAGATCAAGCAGGTTGTTGAAGCTGAGCTCCTTGCCCTGCAGCTGCCGGGCCGCGCCCCATCCGGCCCCGGGCTCGCTGTACCAGCCGGCCTGCTGATGGGGATTCTCGCCGTAGCGCAGGGTCTGGCGCAGGGGCAGCTCCAGCCGAAGGGGAGGATCCTGCTGAGCGGCGGGCTCCAGGTTCTCGGCCAGCCAGGCACTGATGGCACTGTCGTAGCTGGCGGTGTGACGGAACGCCTCCAGGGCGAGCTGGCGGCGCAGGGCGGCATCAACCCGACCCTCGGCAAGGGCCGCGAGGAAGTCGGCGTACTGGCCGGGGTCGGTGAGCACCGCCACATCGGCGTGATTCTTGGCGGCGGCACGGACCATGGCCGGGCCACCGATGTCGATCGTCTCCACCGCCTTCTCCCAGGACACGTCCGGGTCGGCCACCGTTTCCCGGAAGGGGTAGAGGTTCACCACCACCACATCGATGGGGGTGATCGCCTGGGCCTCCAGATCAGCTCTGTGGGCCGGATCCTCCCGACGCGCCAGGATGCCGCCGTGAATGCGCGGATGCAGGGTCTTGACCCGGCCGCCGAGGATCTCCGGCGCACCGGTGTGATCGGCCACGCGGGTCACCGGCAGGCCGGCAGCGGCCAGGGTGGCGGCGGTGCCGCCGCTGGAGAGCAGGTTGTAGCCATGCCGGCGGTGCAGGGCCGTCGCGAGGTCCACCACGCCCTGCTTGTCTGACACACTGAGCAGCGCGGTGGGGGCCATGGGCAGTGGTGACAGCGTGCTGGCCACAACTTACGCAGCAGCAGACCCCGGCAGCCCCGAACGGGCCCACCACCCCAGTGCCATGACGGATGACCTTCTGATCCGCGGACCCGCCGCAGCCGAGCAGCGGCTGGTGCTGCTGCATGGCTGGGGCGCCGATGCCGACGACCTGCTCGATCTCGGCGAGGAGCTCGCCGGCCGTGCCACAGGTGTGATCAGCCTGCGCGCGCCTGAAGCTCACCCCCACGGAGTCGGGCGCCAGTGGTACGACCTGCAGCAGCCGGAGTGGCCTGGCCTGGCCGGGGCACGGCAGCATCTGCGCCAGAGGCTGGAGGCCCTGGCGGAGACCCTGCCCCTCGAGCGGACGATTGTTCTCGGCTTCTCCCAGGGAGCGGCCATGGCCCTGGATGTGGCCGGCGAACTGCCGGTGGCGGGCGTGATCGCCTGCAGCGGCTATCCCCACCCCGGCTGGAGGCCGCGATCCCCCCTGCCTCCGGTCCTGCTCACCCACGGCCGGACGGACCCGGTGGTGCCCTATGGCGCCAGCGAGGAGCTGCAGCGGCTCTGGCGGAGCGCCGGCGGGGAGAGTGAGCTGCTGGGCTTCCCGGGGGGCCACACCATCGACCCGGCCCTGTTCCCCTCTCTGCGCTCCTTCCTGCAGCAGCACTTTCCCCGGCCGCCGGCGTGAACAAACCCCCGCGGATCGGGGGATCGATCCACGGGGGTTGATCGGGGGGTCTGTCCGGTCAGGCCTCAGACGAAGGCGTACTCGTACTCTTCCATCTCTTCCCAGTCGTCGGAGCCTGTGGATTCCAGGCCGGCGAAGAGGGTGTCCTCACCGATCTGATCCACGATCAGACGCAGGGAGGGGAAGAGGAAGTGGTTCTCCTCGGCGTACTGGGCGCTGAACAGACCCTTCTCACCCCAGAAGAAACGATCGGTGGTGTGCTCGTTGCGTCGGACGTTGAGCAGTGCGGGGGCGTCGAGGCCGGTTTCGGCGATGTAGCGGCGCGCCGCTGTGACCGGCTTGTGCTCTCCGGTCTCGAGGTTGTGGGTGGGCACGTGGGCGAGCACGCGCTGACCGGCGAGACGACGGCGACTGATCCGCTTGCGCTTCTTGGACATGAAACAACTCCCGAGGGGGAGATGGAGAGGGATGGGAAGGAGGGGCGGTCTCGCAGGGCGAGACAGACCGGCTGAGCGCTCCCAGGGGAAGCGCAGGCACGCCCAGACATCTGGCTACCGGGAGCGGAATTCCTGCGGCGGCTGCTGGCAGCTGCTCAGGGAATCGCCAGACAGGAAGCAAGCCGGAGACATCCCAGGGGATGCCTCCGAACAGCGGAGGGACGGGTCTCTCTCTGCTGTAGCCTCGTTTGCAGAAAAGTGCAACCGATGCGTTCGTCCCTGCACCTGGAGGTCCGCTCGCGGACCGCGAAGTAGTGGTCGATACGTAAATCTTAAGGCTAAATCCGAGATTTCAACCACGCGTCCCGGAACTTTTTTTTGCAGGCTCCCCCGGCCAGGCCACGATGCAGGTGTCGCCGCGCTTTCTGACCCTGCTGCAGCTGCAGCTCGAGCAGTTCTCCGACCGCAGCGACCTCCGCTCTCTGGTGGTCTATCTGGCCATCCCCCGTGAGGACGGCAAGCTGGCGCTGATGCCGGTGGGCCACTGGCCGCCGCAGCGCCTGGCCCTTCCCGCCGTCGACGAGGACCACACCCTGCTGCTGCCCAGTGAGCAGCGCCGCTGGCTGCCCCTGCGCCACCAGAGCACCCTGCTGGGCGCCCTGCGGGTGGAGCTGGCCGGAAGCGCCTGTCCGGCCAACCTCCATCCACGACTGCAGGCAGCGGCTCAGTCGCTCACCGAGGCTCTGCTGCTGGATCTGGAGCACCAGCGCCTGAGCGAGCAGCTGGAGCGGCAGCAGCAGCAGCTGCGTCTGCTGGTGCACCAGATGCGCAATCCCCTGGCGGCCCTGCGGACCTTTGCCCAGCTGCTCAAGCGCCGCCTCGAGGGTGATCCCGAGAACCGTCTGCTGGTGGAGAACCTGCTGGTGGAAGGGCAGCAGCTCCACCGCTACATCGAGGCGATCGACGGGCTCACGGATCCAGCGGCCATCCAGCCGGGGCCGCAGGCCGCGGGCCCCCTGCTGCTGCCCCCCTCCCTGAGGACAGGCGAGGCCTCGCCGTTGCGGGAGAGCGTGGAGCCTCTGCTGCAGCGGGCCGCCGCCACCGCCGCCCTCCAGGGGCGCGCCTGGCAGGGGCCCGGCTCCCTGCCTGACTGGCACGGCGACAGTGCCGCCGTGGCTGAAATTCTCGCCAACCTGCTCGAGAACGCCTTCCGCTACAGCCCCGAAGGCAGCAGCATTGGCCTGCACTGCACCCAGGCCTCCGGCGGGCGGCCCCGGCTCACGGTCTGGGATGGCGGGGCGGCCATCGCCGATCAGGAGCGCGAGGCGATCTTTGAAAGGGGGATCAGGGGAGAGCGGGGCAAGGCCCTGCCGGGCACGGGGCTTGGACTGGCCCTGGCCAGGGATCTGGCCCGCAGCCTCGGCGGTGAACTCAGCCTGCTCTGCCCTCCCAGCCGCGCCTCGAGCGATCTCCCCGGCGCCGGCAACGCCTTCCTGCTGGAGCTGCCGCCGAGTGCCTAGCCGGCCCCGGCCACGAGGGCGGCCAGAGTCATCAGCACGAGGGTCAGGCTCTCCACCCATTCCACGCAGGCGCCGTAGCTGTCACCGCTGTGCCCCCCCAGGCGGCGGCCGAGCCCCCGCGGCAGCAGCCACGCCGGCAGCAGGCCCAGCCATCCCTGCCAGGGCCAGCCCATCGACGCCCCCACGAGGGTGAGCGGCACCAGCATCAGCAGTGCAGGTCTGAGTTCCCGGCCCAGGCCGAGCCAGTGGCGCTGATGAAACGCGGCCGTACCGGCGGGGCGAAGGTACGGGAAGTTCTGCATCGCCAGCAACGGGGCGATACGGCCCCACACCCCGGCCCAGACCAGCGCGAGAGCCACCAGCGGCCCCAGGTTCAGCTCCGCCAGGGTGAGCAGCGCGGCCACGCGCAGCAGCAGCACCTGGACCAGGGCCAGCACTCCGCTGGCCCCGACCCGGCTGTCGTCCATCGCCTCCAGGGCCCGCTCGCCGGCGGCCAGGCCATCGGCGGTGTCCATCACCCCATCGGCGTGGATGCCGCCCGTCAGCCAGAGACCGAGGGCCAGCACCAGGGCCACGCGCGCGCCTGCAGGCAGCCAGGGTTCCGCCAGGCACCAGAGCAGACCCTGCAGCAGGCCCTGCAGCAGACCGATCCAGGGGGCGAAGCGGGCAATCCGCTCGAAGCGGGGCTGCAGCCGCGGCCAGGCGGGCAGCACCGTGTAGAAGATCCAGGCCCCGGCGAGGTCGCGCAGCCAGCGGGGTGCCTCAAGGGGCCTCATCGCCCACCCTCCGGCGCACCCTCTAGGTTCGATCCCGAACCGATCCAGCCGCCGTGACCCGCTCCGCCGCAGCGGCTGACCCCTTCCTGTTCGAGATCACGGCCCACTGCCCGAGGACCCAGGCCCGCTGCGGCGTCTTTCACACACCCCACGGCAGCGTCGAGACTCCCCGCTTCATGCCGGTGGGCACCCTCGGCACCGTCAAGGGCGTGTCGCCGGCGCAGCTGGCGGCCACAGGGGCCCAGATGGTGCTCGCCAACACGTATCACCTGCACCTCCAGCCCGGGGAGGCCATCGTTGCGGAGGCCGGCGGGCTGCACCGCTTCATGGGCTGGGATGGGCCCCTGCTCACCGATTCGGGTGGGTTCCAGGTGTTCAGCCTCGGCGCCATCAATGTCATCAACGACGAGGGGGTGGTGTTCCGCTCGCCCCGCGACGGCTCCCGCATCAACCTCACACCGGAGCGTTCGATGCAGATCCAGATGGCGCTCGGGGCTGATGTGGCCATGGCCTTCGATCAGTGTCCGCCCTACCCCGCCAGCGAAAACGACGTGACCGAGGCCTGCCGCCGCACCCACGCCTGGCTGGAGCGCTGCGTGGCCACCCATGACCGCGGCGACCAGGCCCTGTTCGGCATCGTTCAGGGGGGGACCTTCCCCCATCTGCGCGAGCAGGCGGCACGAACGGTGAGCGCCATGGGCCTGCCCGGCATCGCCATCGGCGGCGTGAGCGTAGGGGAGCCGGTGGAGTCGATGCACCAGATCGTGCGCCAGGTGGCGCCGCTGCTGCCCATGGATCGTCCCCGTTACCTGATGGGGGTGGGCAGCCTGCGGGAGATGGCGATCGCGGTGGCCCAGGGCATCGACCTCTTCGACTGCGTGCTGCCCACCCGCCTGGGCCGCCACGGCACCGCCCTGGTGGGGGGCGAACGCTGGAACCTGCGCAACGCCCGCTTCCGCCACGACCACACGCCGCTGGATGCCAGCTGCGTCTGTCCGGCCTGCACAGGTCACAGCCGGGCCTACCTGCATCACCTGTTCCGCAGTGGGGAACTGCTGGGCCGGATCCTGCTCAGCCTGCACAACCTCACCCAGCTGATCCGCTTCAGCACAGCCATGGCCACGGCCATCCGCGAGGGCTGCTTTGCAGAGGATTTCACTCCCTGGGAGCCCGGCTCCGGGGCTGCTCACACGTGGTAGCGTCCAGCCCATATCACGATTCCGCCGTTCAGGGATGGTCTTCTCCACACTGATCACCGCCACCACCCTGGCCCAGCTTCCCGAGGCCTACCAGGCCTTCGGCCCCCTGGTCGACATCCTGCCGATCATCCCCCTGTTCTTCCTGCTGCTGGCCTTCGTCTGGCAAGCCTCCGTCGGCTTCCGCTGAGCTTCATCCACCCCGAAGCACCGCCCAGGCGAACGCTGGCAGGGCGAGCATCCGCCGCCAGCGGCTCGGTTCCTGGATCAACCGGTACAGCCATTCGATCTGCAGGGCTCCCATCCAGGTGGGGGCCCTTTTTTTGGCTCCGGCCCAGACATCGAAGCTGCCACCCACCCCCATCCAGAGGCCGCCCTGCCCCTGATGCAGCCGCTGGATCCAGATCTCCTGGCGGGGAACCCCCAGCGCGGCCAGCACCAGATCGGGCTGGCTGGCTGTCAACGTGGCCTCCAGGCCCGGCCAGGCCGCCTCGCTCTGATAGCCATGCACCGCGGCGATCAGATCGAGGCCAGGCAGTCGCAGCAGCAGACGTTCCCGCAGGCGCTCCATCACCGCTGGGGACGCCCCCACCAGGGCCACCCGCCACCCCCGCTCGGCAGCCTCCACCAGGAGCCGATCCGCGAGCTCGATTCCCGGGCTGCGACGCACCCGGTGCCCCTGCCGTCCCAGGGCCCAGACCACTCCCGCCCCATCGGGGATCACCAGCTCGGCGGAGCGGATCACATCGCCCAGGGAGGGATCCTCGAGCGCCGCCATGGTCATCTCGGCGTTGAGGGTGACGATCTGACCACCGCCACGGCGCTGCAGCGCCAGCGCCGCGTCAGCCACATCCGCACAGACATCGACCGGCAGACCCAGCACCTTCGAGCGCAGGCATCCGGGAACCGGAGTTTCCGTCACCATCACGGCCAGGTCCCTTCGGACCGCAGGGGAGAATCTAGGGAGAGTACCCATCTGCAGCGCAGATCCCTCCATCAACCGCGCAGCCAGGCCCACCATGACGAGCGAGCTGACCAGCGACGGGAGCCTGGAGCCTGCCCTTCGGGAGGAGCTGGGCCCCCGCCAGCTCAGCGATGAGGACGCCCGCGAGCTGCTTCGCCACCTCGACAGCCAGATCGAGAGGGTGGTGCTGGCCCGCCAGCATCCGATCACGGGCTTGCTGCCGGCGAGCACCTCCAACACGGTGCACGGCAACTACGGCGATGCCTGGGTCAGGGATTGCGTCTATTCGATCCAGTGCGTCTGGGGTCTGGCCCAGGCCCACCGCCGCCTGAGTGGCCCCTGCACCCGGGCCTATGAGCTGAACCAGCGCGTGCTGCAGCTGATGCGTGGCCTGCTCACCGCCATGCTGCGCCAGGCGGCGAAGGTGGAGCGCTTCAAGCGCAGCCTCGACCGGCTCGATGCGATCCACGCCAAGTTCGACACCGCAACAGGCAACCCGGTGGTGCCCGACGACGGCTGGGGCCATCTTCAGCTCGACGCCACGGCCCTCTATCTGCTGCAGCTGGCCCAGCTGACCCGTGCAGGGCTGGTGGTGGTGCAGAGCAGTCATGAGCGGGATTTCCTGCAGAACCTCGTGTATTACATGGCCCGGGCCTACCGGATCGCCGACTACGGCATCTGGGAGCGGGGGGACAAGGGCAACCACGGCGAACCGGAACGCAACGCCAGCTCGATCGGCCTGGTCAAGGCGGCCCTGGAGGCCCTGGAGGGTCTCGATCTCTACGGACCCCACGGCGACGGCAGCTGCTGCCTGCACATCCCCCATCCGGCGATCGTGAGGCTGCGGCGGGCCCTGCAGGCCCTGCTGCCGCGGGAGTCGGCCAGCAAGGAGGTGGACAGCGCCTGCCTTTCGGTGATCGGCTACCCCGCCTGGGCGGTGGAGGACCCTGAGCTGGTGGAGCGCACACGCCGCAAGATCCGCCGTGACCTCGGCGGTGCGTACGGGTACAAGCGCTTTCGCCGGGATGGCCACCAGACCCTGGTGGAGGACCACGAACGGCTCCATTACGAGCCCGAGGAGCTGGCTCAGTTCGAGGGCATCGAGTGCGAATGGCCCCTGTTCTTCGCCTATGAGCTGGTGACGGCCTGCTGTGAGGAACGCTGGGGGGAGGCCTGGCACTGGCGGCGGCGCCTGGAGGCGGTCAGCGTCGACGTCGATGGCGTGCCCGAACTGCCCGAGCTCTACCTGGTGCCGGCCGAGGCGATCGAGGCGGAGCGGCTCCATCCCGGCACCCAGGAACGGATCGCCAATGAGAACGTCCCCCTGCTCTGGACCCAGAGCCTCACCTGGCTGGGTGACCTGCTGCTCAACGGTCTGCTGAGTCCGGAGGACATCGATCCCAGCCACCGCCGCCTGCCGGCCCCCCTCGGCGCCGAGAGGGTGCTGGTGGCCCTGGTGCCTGAGAACGACACCATCGCCGCGGCTCTGGAGCAGGCCGGTCTGCCGGTGACCCACCCCCAGGGTGCGGTGCGGGTGGCCAGCTCCAGGGAACTGGGCCGACGCATGGCCTCGGTGGGGGCGAACGCCAGGCTGGCCCTCAGCGGCTATCCGCCGGTGCGGATGGAAACCATGGCGACGGCCCTGATGTATCGGAGCCCCGCTGGCCGTGGTCAGAACGGCACAGCCGACGAGGTGATGGCCTTCCTGCCCTCCGTGCTGGAGGAGGGCACCTTCTATCTGGCGGACGACCCGGAGCAGCTGGTGGATACGGTGACCAGCGAGCTGCGACTGCTGCAGCGGCAGTGGCGCGGCGATGGCCTCCCCCTGCTGCTGATCCCGCTGGCATCCAGCCCGTTCCAGCGGGATCCCGCCACTCTGATCCGCCTGGGTGAAGCTCTGCGCAGTGGCCAGGTTGAGGGCGTGCCGGTGCAGCTCGATCGCCTCGAGGCGCTGATCGATCAGGTCTGCTGGGAGGAGCTGCCTCCACCCCAGGAGCAGCCCCTGGTGAGGCGCAGCCAGCCGGCCGCCCCGGTGCTGCGCAGCAGCACCAGCCAGCAGCCGCTCACGATCCAGCAGGAGCAGGAACTCGAGGACATCGCCATCCCCGGCCTGGCGGATCTGCTCTGGCGCAGCACCTCCCTGCCCGAACAGGCGGAGGTGCTGGAGCAGCTGGTGCAGCGGCTGGGGCAGAGCGCGATCCTGCAGGGTCCATCCAGCGCCGGACCGCTGAAGCTGCAGGCGCTGGTGGAGGAGATCTACCGCCGGGGCCTGGCAGAAGGGGACTGGAACGTGGTGCGGCGCTGCGCCGGCCTGATGCAGCTGGTGCATCCCCAGCTGGAGGATGCCCTCACGGACATCCTGGTGCGCCAGAAGCAGGTGGTGGTGGGTCGCAACTACACCCGCGACTCCCTGATCAGCCACCCCCAGGGCAGCGCCATGATCGGAGCGATGATCCGCCGCTTCAGTGGAGAGGACGGCCGGGAGTGGATGCTGCAACAGGAGCTGCTGCTGGCCCTCGACGGGCTGGCCCGCTCGGAGCCGGCACTGCTCAGCGGCAGCCTGACGATCCAGCTGGGACAGCTGTTGCTCCTGCTCACTGGTGAGCTCGCCGCCGAGCTGGATCTCACCGCCGACGACGCCTTCGAAGCCCTCTGCGATCTGCCGCCCCACGCCATCCGGCGACGCCTGCGCACGCTGCTGGAGGATGTGGACCATGCCCGGGAAGCTCTGCGCCGCAAGGAACAGCTCCACCTGAGTGGGCGGGTCCGCTGGGAGGTGCCTGATCCCCTCGACGACCTGCCTCTGGGCAAGGGCTGCGGCTGGATGCAGCACCGCCAGCGCCTGGGGGCCCTGCAGCGGGTCCCTCGTGACTTCTACGCCGGCATCTGGGATCTGCTCCACCACTGCCGCGGACTGGTGATCGGCGACAAGCTGGAGAGGCGCAACCGGCTCGAGAGCGAACCCCTGCTTTCGGAGAAGACCCCGGGGGAGCGCAACTTCGCGGCCCTGGTGGACCACCTGCTCAGCAAGATCGAAGCGCCGGAATACCGACAGCTCTGCACCGAGACCCTGCTCTCGCTGGTGGTGTTCGTGGGTGCCAATCCCCAGGTGCGCTTTGACGACTACCTGGCCCTTGACGTGGTGATCGGCCACGCGGTGCGGGTGGGCTGGCAGCAGACCCACCCGGAGCTGGCGGAGGAGGACTACGCCAAGTGGAAATCAGCCGCCTGGGATCTCTTCTACACCTCCTCCCCGGCCCGCTGCCGCCGCTGGCAGATCCTGGCCCTGCGCGATCTCACCGAGAACGGGACCGGGGACGTGGAGGCAAGCACGGCCGTTCAGATCGGGGCGTCGAGGGCCATGCAGAGCGAGGGCTGATCCACCGCCAGTTCGATCAGGTTGGCCAGCATCAGGGCCCTGGAGGCCTGCTGGCCGTCGACGGCTGGCACCTCGCGACCGCGCAGACAGAGCAGAAAGTGCTCCAGCTCGGCATACAGCGGCTCGATCGAGGTGGTGCTCACTTCCTCGATGAACCCATCGTTGCGGTAGAGCAACTCGCCGTGGTCGGCGGAGATCCACTCATGGGCGCGGCGGTGGATGTGCAGCCGGCGGTTGAGGAAGTCGGTTTCCACAAGGCTGGCGCGGCAATGGGCGCTGAGGCTGCGGATCTTGCGGTGGGCCATCTTGCTGGCCGTGAGGCTGGCCACCACGCCGTTGCTGAACCCGAGGGTGGCATTGACATAATCGATCGGACCATCGGAGCTGCGCCCACCGGCGGCCGCAAGCCGTACCACCTGGGAGCCAGCGAGCTCGAGCACCAGGTCGATGTCGTGGATCATCAGATCGAGCACCACGGACACATCGTTGGCGCGATCGGCATGGGGACTGTGGCGGCGGGCCTCCAGCACCACCACTTCCTCGTTCGCCACCACCTTGAGCAGTTCACGGAAGGCGGGATTGAAGCGCTCGATATGGCCCACCTGCAGCTGGCGCCCCGCCAGTTCCGCGGCCCCGATCAGTTCGCTGGCCTCCTCCTGGCTGGCGGCGATCGGCTTCTCGATCAGCACGTGCAGGCCGGCCTGGAGGCAGGCCATGCCCACGCGATGGTGCAGCAGGGTCGGCACGGCGATGCAGACCGCCTCGACCTCGGGGAGCAGATCGTCGAAGTTCTCGAACCAGCGGCAGCCGAACTGCTCGACGGCCAGCTGTCCACGGCGTTGATCGGGATCGGCAACCCCAACCAGCTCGGCGTCCCGCAGAAGGCTCAGGACCCGAGCGTGGTGCCACCCCATGTTGCCGATGCCGATGACCCCCACCTTGACCGGGGTGATGGGATCGCTGCTCATCGCCGCACCAGCACACCCGCCAACGTGATCTCCCGCCTCTCCAGTGCAGGCATTATCAATGATCATCCGCTCCGGCGGCTCCATCGGTGGTGAGGTGTCGCCTCAGGTGGAGTCGCGACGGGTGATCTGAACCCGCTCGATGCGGGGACCGTCCATGGCACTGATCTCGAACTGATGGCCTTTCCAGCGAAGACTCTCGCCGGGGGCCGGGATGTGTTGCAGCCGCTCGAGCATGAATCCCGCCAGGGTGTGGTGGCCGTCGGCCTCGGGCAGGGAGAGATCGAGCTGGCGGTTGAGCTCGAAGATCTCCAGATCACCGGCCACCAGCCAGGTGTCGTCCTGGAGCCGCTGCAGATTCTGGCGGATCGTGACCAGATCGTCCTCATCGCCGACGATCTCACTGGTGAGGTCGGCCACCGTGACCAGGCCCTCGGTGCCGCCGTGTTCATCGACCACCACCAGCAGGGGCTGGCCACTGCGGATGAGCGGCAGCAGCACGGCCAGGGACACCGTCTCCTGCACCCGTGCCACTGGTGTGATGTAGGGAGCCAGGCGCGTGTCGCCCTGCAGCAACCCCTGGGCAATCGGTTCGGCCAGGCGGCGCAGGTCGAGCACACCGCGGACGTCATCCAGGGACTGACCGATGACGGGGAAACGGGCGTGGGCGGTGGCGTGCACCGCTTCCATCATCTCGGCGAAGGTCACCTCGAGGGGCAGGGTGACCATGCCGGAGCGAGGCACCATCACCTCACGCACCTGGGTGTCGCGCAGAGAGAACACCCCTTCGAGGATGCTGCGCTCATCCGGCAGCAGACCGGTGACACTGTTGGATTCAATCAGGGTCTCCAGCTCGCCGGCGGAGAGGGCGGGCACCAGCTCATCCCAGTTGCGGGGAAGGCCCAGCAGGCGCAGCAGGCCATTGGCGAAGCGCTCAACCAGGATCAACAGAGGCCAGAGGGTGCGGATCACCCACTCCAGCAACGGTGCCAGCTGAAGGGCCGAGTTCTCCGGCCGATGCATCACCCAGGCCTTGGGAGCCACTCCGCCGATCACCGTGGCCAGCCCCACCAGGCCCAGAAACACCAGCACATCCACCCAGAGGCGCTCGGCCCCCGGATCGAGCCGCACCGCCAGACCGCGGCCTCCCCAGCCGAGGGCCACCATGGCCAGGGCGGCACCCAGCTGAGTGGCCACCAGCACCCGGCGCAGCCTCTGCTGCAGCCGCTCCACCGAGAGGGCGCCGGCGTGACCGTCGGCGGCGAGCACCTTGACCCGGCTGGGCCTCAGATGGAGCAGGGCGAACTCGCTGGCGGCGAAGAAGGCCAGCAGCCCCAGCAGGGCCAGCAGCAGAACGAGCAGGCGCATGGGAAGGAGGGCGGCTAGCAGGTTGAAGTTCACTCCACGGTGACGCTCTTGGCCAGATTGCGGGGCTGATCCACATCAAGGCCGCGATGGGCCGCGATGTGATAACTCAGCAGCTGCATCGGAATCACCGTCAGCAGGGGGCTGAGCAGCTCATCCACCTCCGGCACGGGCAGCAGCACATCGAAGATCTCCGTGTCAGGGCCGCGCGGGGCCACACCGATCAGGCGGGCATCGCGGGCCTTGGCCTCCTGCGCGTTCGAGAGCACCTTGTCGAAGACGGTGCCTGGCACCGCGATCGACACCACCGGCACCCGAGCGTCCAGCAGGGCGATGGGACCGTGCTTCATCTCGCCGGCCGGGTAGCCCTCGGCGTGGATGTAACTGATCTCCTTGAGCTTCAGGGCCCCTTCGAGGGCGATCGGGAAGTTGATGCCACGACCCAGGAAGATCACATCCTGGGTGTCGGCGAACTGGTGGGCCAGCTCGGCGCAGAGCAGATCCTGCTCCTCCAGCAGCGCCTGCAGCTGGGCGGGCAGGGCCCGCAGCCCGGCCACCAGCTCGAGCAGCTGGGCCGGGGAGCGGCTGGAGCGGCGCTCGGCGAAGGAGAGGGCGAGGCCGTAGAAGGCCAGCAGCTGACCCAGGAAGGTCTTGGTGGCGGCCACACCCACCTCGATGCCGGCGCCGATGTCCAGCAGGTGCGGCACCAGCCGGCCCAGGGAGCTCTCCGGTCGGTTGGTGATCCCCAGCAGCCTGGGGGCGAAGGCCGGATCAGCGATCAGGTCCCGGCGCTTCTGCTCCATCTGCAGCGCCGCCAGGGTGTCGGCGGTCTCGCCCGACTGGGTCACGCCGATGGTGAGGGTGTGAGGCACCAGCGGCGGCGGCGCATAGCGGAATTCGCTGGCGTAGTGCACCGCTGTGGGCAGCCCCGCCAGCTGCTCCAGCAGATAGGCCCCCACCTGGGCCGCATGACGGCTGGTGCCGCAGGCCAGGATCTGGATCCGCTCCACCCCCTCGAAGAGCTGATCCTGGAGCGGCAGGGCCACCAGCGACGGGGTGCCGGGCACCCCCGGCGACCCGGTCGGGAGATGACGGGCCACCCAGAGCGCCGCCGTCTCCGGCTGCTCGTGGATCTCCTTATGCATGAAGTGGCGAAAGCTGCGCTTGTCCGCCACGTGCTCGGTTCCCTGCAGCAGGCTGGGCGCACGCGTCACCCGCTCGGCCGAGGACCCGTAGAGCTCGATGCCCAGCGGCGTGAGCAGCGCCGTCTCGCCATCCTCGAGGGGAAGGATGGTGCGCGTGAAGCCCGCCAGGGCGGGGGTGTCACTGGCGCAGAGGAATTCGCCCTCCCCAAGGCCGATCACCAGCGGCGCCTGACGGCGGGCCACCACCACCGCTCCCGGCGCGCCGGCCCAGACCACCGCCAGGGCATAGGCCCCGTGCAGATGGGGCAGCACCTGCTGCACCGCCTCGAGCAGCAGCTGGGGTGAAGGCCGGCGGCCCGAGCTCTGAAGGTCCCCCAGCGTCCGTGCCACCAGGTGAGGGATCACTTCGGTGTCGGTGTCGGAGCGGAAGTGCACGCCCTCCGCCTGCAGCGACTCTCTGAGCAGACGGTGATTCTCGATGATGCCGTTCTGAACCACGGCAAGGGTGCCGCTGCCATCGAGATGAGGGTGGGCATTGCGCTCCTCGGGCTTGCCGTGGGTGGCCCAGCGGGTATGGCCGATGCCGCAGTGGCCCAGGGCCCCCTGGGCCTCGTAGCGGGCGGTGAGGTTGACGAGCTTGCCTTCGGCCCGCAGCAGGGTGAGCTGCCCGGAGGAGAGGCCGCTGCCGGCCTCCGGCGCCTGGACGGTGGCGATGCCGGCGGAGTCGTAGCCGCGGTATTCGAGCTGGCGCAGCCCCTCAAGCAGCAGGGGGGCCGCCTCTCGGGAGCCGATGACCGCAACGATGCCGCACATGGCTGAGGCGCCGGACTTCGGCTGTTTCTAAAGGATCACCGCCCGAGCGCCTAGCCCGCTGGCGTTGCGGCGGAAGGCAGGAGTGAGGTCCGCAGCCATGAAAAAGCCCGGCGGAGCCGGGCGGACGTGCGCAGAGCGGAGACGGGCCTCAGTAGGCCAGACCCATGCTCCGGCTGGTTTCATCTCCGAGATAGACGCGGATGCTGAGGAAGTCGGTGGGGCAAGCGGTTTCGCAGCGCTTGCAGCCGACGCAGTCTTCGGTGCGAGGCGATGAGGCGATCTGGCCAGCTTTGCAGCCGTCCCAGGGAACCATCTCGAGCACGTCGAGAGGGCAGGCACGGACACACTGGGTGCAGCCGATGCAAGTGTCGTAGATCTTGACTGAATGGGACATGCCCGGCCAGAGAGCGAACGGCGTCCGGTCAAAGTACTCAAACCGTCCGGAACACCAGCGTCGGTGCCCCCAGGCCGTCACCCTTTTTCATACGGGCCAGGGGGGCCGTTCAGGGCGACCCGTAGGATGCGGCCTCCCACACACCGGCCATGTCACAGGAAGCGATCTTCGAGAAAGTCCGTTCGATCGTTGCCGAGCAGCTCAGCGTCGATGCCGCTGAAGTGAAACCAGAGTCGAACTTCCAGAACGATCTGGGCGCTGACTCGCTCGACACGGTGGAACTGGTCATGGCCCTGGAAGAGGCCTTCGACATCGAGATTCCCGATGAGTCGGCCGAAGGCATCACCACCGTCGGTGACGCCGTCAAGTACATCCTGGACAAGCAGGCCTGAGGGTGTCGATGGTGGAGGGTCTCCGCCGTGTCGTGGTCACGGGCCTCGGCGCGGTCACACCGATCGGTAACGACGTCACCCAGTACTGGGACGGGTTGCGGCTCGGCTTCAACGGGGTGGCGCCGATCACCCTGTTCGATGCCTCACGGCATGCCTGCCGGTTCGCGGCCGAGGTGAAGAACTTCGATCCAAGCGGAATGCTGGATCGCAAGGAGACCAAGCGCTGGGACCGTTTCTGCCAGTTCGGTGTGGTGGCCTCCAAGCAGGCGGTTGACCAGGCGCAGCTCCTGATCGACGAGAGCACCCAGCACCGCATCGGTGTGGCGATCGGCTCGGGCGTGGGCGGCCTGCTGATGATGGAAAGCCAGGCCCATGTGCTCGCCGACCGGGGACCTGACCGGGTCAGCCCGTTCTGCGTGCCGATGATGATTCCCAACATGGCGGCCGGCCTGACCGCGATCGCCCTGGGCGCCAAGGGTCCGAGCAGCGCCGTTTCAACGGCCTGTGCGGCTGGATCCAACGCCATCGGTGATGCCTTCCGCCTGATCCAGCTCGGCCTGGCCGACGCCATGGTCTGCGGCGGAGCCGAATCGGCGATCACTCCCCTGGGGGTGGCCGGCTTCGCCAGTGCCAAGGCGCTCTCCTTCCGCAACGACGACCCCGCAACCGCCAGCCGCCCCTTCGACGCCGAGCGCAACGGCTTCGTGATCGGTGAGGGCGCAGGCATCCTGGTGCTCGAAAGCCTCGAGAACGCCCGCGCCCGGGGAGTCGAGATCCTCGCCGAGGTGGTGGGCTACGGCATGACCTGCGACGCCCACCACATCACCTCCCCGACTCCGGGGGGCCTCGGTGGCGCCGAAGCGATGCGGCTGGCCATGGCTGATGCCCGGGTGGAGCCCGAGGAGGTCGACTACGTCAATGCCCACGGCACCAGCACCCAGGCCAACGACAGCAACGAGACCGCGGCGATCAAGGCGGCCCTGGGCGAGCACGCCTATCGCATCCCCGTCAGTTCGACCAAGTCGATGACCGGGCACCTGCTCGGCGGCAGCGGCGGCATCGAGGCGGTGGCCGCCGTGCTCGCGATAGGCCACAACCTCGTACCACCTACCATCAATTATCAAAATCCGGATCCGGCCTGTGATCTGGATGTCGTGCCCAATCAGGCGCGGGAACAGAAACTGAACGTCGTGCTCTCGAATTCATTCGGATTTGGCGGCCACAACGTCTGTCTCGCCTTCCGTCGGATGCGCTGAAGGCCTGGCATCGCCAGCTCTTCGCTGCCCGGAACGCCTCACTCCCCTCACTCCTCCCCCCAACCATGGTCGCCGCCCCCACAGTGGACACCCTGTCCGTCGACAACCTCTGCGTCAACAGCATTCGCTTCCTGGCGATCGACGCGATCAACAAGTCCAACTCGGGGCACCCCGGCCTGCCGATGGGCGCGGCACCCATGGCCTATGCCCTCTGGGACAAGCACCTGCGCCACAACCCGGCCAACCCCAAGTGGTTCAACCGCGACCGCTTCGTGCTCTCGGCCGGCCATGGCTGCATGCTCCTCTATGCGCTGCTGCACCTGACCGGCTACGACAGTGTGTCCCTGGAGGACATCAAGCAGTTCCGCCAGTGGGGTTCCAAGACCCCCGGCCACCCGGAAACCTTCGAGACTCCCGGGGTCGAGGTCACCACGGGGCCTCTGGGGCAGGGCATCTCCAACGCCGTCGGTCTGGCCATCGCCGAGGCCCATCTGGCCGCGAAATTCAACCGTCCGGGCGCCGACCTGATCGATCACCACACCTACGTGATCATGGGCGACGGTTGCCACCAGGAGGGCATCTCCGGTGAAGCCGCCTCCCTGGCCGGTCACCTGGGCCTGGGCAAGCTGATCGCCCTCTACGACGACAACCACATCACGATCGACGGCAACACCAAGGTGTCGTTCACCGAGGATGTGCTCAAGCGTTACGAGGCCTACGGCTGGCATGTGCAGCACGTGGCTGATGGCAACACGGACATCGACGCGATCGGCCGGGCAATCGAAGCGGCGAAGGCCGTCACCGACAGGCCCAGCCTGATCAAGGTCACCACCACCATCGGCTACGGCTCCCCCAACAAGGCCGACACGGCCGGGGTGCACGGCGCCGCTCTGGGCGCTGAGGAAGCCGATCTCACCCGCAAGTCGCTGGGATGGACCTACGGCCCGTTCGAGATTCCCGAGCAGGCCTACGACCAGTGGCGCAAGGCCCGCGAGCGCGGCGCGGCCCTGGAGGCCGAGTGGGACAACACCCTGGCGGCCTACCGCAGCGAGTACCCGGCCGAAGCCGCCGAATTCGAGCGCATGCTGCGCGGTGAACTGCCCCAGGGCTGGGACAGGAATCTGCCCCGCTTCACCCCCGAAGACAAGGGCCTGGCCACCCGTCAGTACTCCTACAACGTGCTCAACGCGATCGGTCCCGACCTGCCCGAGCTGATCGGTGGTTCCGCCGACCTCACCCACTCCAACCTCACCGACATCAAGGGGGAAGGCAGCTTCCAGAAGGGCAGCGAAGCCAACCGCTACCTGCACTTCGGAGTGCGCGAGCACGCGATGGCAGCGATTCTCAACGGTATCGCCTATCACGACAGTGGCCTGATTCCCTATGGCGGCACCTTCCTGGTGTTTGCCGGCTACATGGTGGGAGCCATGCGCCTCTCGGCCCTGTCCGAACTGGGGGTGATCTATGTGCTCACCCACGACTCGATCGGTCTTGGCGAAGACGGCCCCACCCACCAGCCGGTGGAAACCCTGGCCTCGCTGCGATCGATCCCCAACCTGCTGGTGATCCGCCCTGGTGATGGCAACGAGACCAGCGGCGCCTACCAGGTGGCGGTGACCAACCGCAAGCGGCCCACGGTGCTGGCCCTCAGCCGCCAGGCGATGGTGAACCAGCCCAATTCGGCACCAGAGCATGTGGCCAAGGGTGGCTACATCCTCGACGACAGCAACGGCAGCCCCGATCTCATCCTGATCGGCTCCGGCACCGAACTGGATCTCTGCGTCAAAGCCGCCCGGGAGTTGCGCAGCGAGGGCCACAACGTGCGTGTGGTGTCCATGCCCTGCGTGGAGCTGTTCGAGGAACAGGACGCCGGCTATCGCGAGTCGGTGCTGCCGGCCGCGGTGCGCAAGCGCCTGGTGGTGGAAGCCTCCGGCTCCTTCGGCTGGCACAAGTACGTCGGCCTTGATGGGGACACCGTCTCGATCGACCGCTTCGGCGCCTCCGCTCCAGGTCCTGTCTGCCTGGAGAAGTTCGGCTTCACCGTGGAGAACGTGGTCGCGAAGGCCAAGGCGCTCTGAAGCATTCCCCTTCCAACAACCTGGCTTCGGTGCCAATGGCCACCCTGGAGCGTCTGTCGATCGTTTTACCGACGTACAACGAACGGCAGAACGTCGGGAGGATTCTGGAGGAACTGCTGCCATTGAAGCAACGCTTCGATCTTGAAGTGCTCTTCGTGGACGACGACTCGGCTGATGGCACGGCCGATCTGGTCAAACAGCTGGCCCATGGCCAAGCCGGTGTGCGCCTGATCCGTCGGGTCGGGCGCGCCGGTCTGGCCAGCGCCATCAAGGAAGGCATTCTCGATGCCACTGGTGATGTGATCGTCGTCATGGACTGCGATGGACAGCATGAGCCGGCTGCGGTTGAAGCCGCTGTACAGGCTCTACTAAGTAGCGGCAGCGATCTGGTGGTTGGCAGCCGCTTCCACGCTGAGGCCGCGATTCATGGCCTAAGTGAGAAACGCACCCGCCACTCCACCTGGGCAAACACAATCGCACGCTTCAGTCTTCCGGGCTACAGCCGGCTGACTGACTTCATGAGCGGCTTCTTTGCCCTACGCCCCGAGGCAACTCTGCGCTATGTACGGCGGGTGGATGTGAATGGATTCAAGTTTCTCTACGAGCTGCTCTCGATCAGCCGCGGTTCTTTGCAGGTTAGTGAAATCCCCCTGGACTTCCAGGCCCGAGTAGCTGGTGATTCCAAGCTGGATCTGGCAATCGTCTGGGATCTGGGGGTGTCAATCCTGCACACCCTGCTGCTGCGCTCGATACCCCGCCGCGCCATCAGCTTCGCCTTGGTGGGCCTGAGCGGAGTGGCGGTTCAGATGCTGGTGGTGCAGGCGCTGATGGAAGCGGCGGGGCTGGCCTTCAAGCAAGCACTGCCAATTGCGGTGGTGGTGGCCGCCAGCTCCAACTACCTGATCAATAACGCCCTGACCTTCCGCTTCCAGCGTCAACAGGGTGCAGCACTGCTGAAGGGCCTACTCAAGTTCCTGCTGGTGGCCTCCCTGCCGGTGCTGGCCAATGTGGGCGTGGCCTCAACGTTCTACAACCTGGTGTCCCGCAACACCTTATGGGCTCAACTGGCCGGCATCCTGGTGGTGTTCGTATGGAACTATGCGGCGTCCTCGCGTTTCGTATGGAACACGCCGTAACAGAGCTCGGTAAGCTCAGCAAACGTATCGATAGACCGTTTTGGCCTCTCAACGCCCAGATGAGTCTTCTTCGAGAAGCTTGCGTGTAACATAAGCAAGGTTGCCAAGAAAGCAAATCACTGATGCGACACATCAGTACTGACCAAAACTTTTCAGCACACTAGGGGCAGGAAGCAATGCGCAAAAGAATTGTAACCTCGGGCACTCTAAATCTACTTACGTCGTGCCTGCTCTTCGGCTCCCTGCTGGCCATTCTGATCTTGCCTGTCGGGGAATTGCTCAATGCCGATCTTATTCTGCCGGTCAATATACTGGTTGACCTCCGCAACGGCCTAAACATCGGGGAGTGGAACGGGAGCCCCAATAACTTCTACATTCCCGAGATCGCTTACTATCTTGGAATTGGCACAGTCTTTAGCAGACTAAGCCCTATCTTCCTTCACATGCTTTATCCCATCCTAAGCGGCACCCTGCTTGGGCTAACCACCTACTACCTGCATGCAACAGTCCTTTCTTCGAGGGACATAGGTACCTGGACTCGCAATTTGCTTCCAGTCTTTCCAGTAGCATTAAGCCTGGTAAATCAGATTTCAGAAGAAAACATTATCAAAGTAGCAGTTCTCCCTGAAATTCATTTCGGGGCTTATCTTGCCTGCCTTGTTGGGATCACCCTTGCCTCGGTCGCCCTTACAGGCAAAACCGCATCCCATCGAAAGTCATCGCTGGCTTGGCTGATGATGGTTTGTTTGTTGGCGGCGCTATCTGACAATTTTTTCATTCTTTGGTTCACAATACCTTTTCTTGCAACTCTTGCCCATCTGCTGTTTGGGTCAGAAGCATTTCCCAAGCAACGGATCAAGGGAATTTTTGGCGCAGTTCTGCTGTCATCACTGGCTGGATACATTCTGCATAAGATAACCAACTCTGCCACTTCAAACAATAAGGTGAGTCTTGAAAATATCGCTTTATCACTGACCAGGCTATCCAATGTCCTCTCCAATGAACGCTACATTACTGTTTACGCTCTGATTGCCTTGATATTATCAATAAGCCTATACTTTACTTCTCTTCAGCAAGCCTCAACGCATGATTTTGCATCACAAGATGCCAGCATATCTTTGCGTAGGAAGATATTCTGGATTTGGAACTTTTACTCCATACCATCAACCCTGATCCTTGTTATTCTGTATGGCCTAGTTGCAGATGCCGGGAGCACGAGGTACTTTCTACCGTTATTCTTCGCACCTATTACTGCTGGCATATGGATCATTACTGAGCTCTTATTTCATAATTTCTCCTTAGAAAGATTCAGGGCTGCAAGAAATTCTACATTCACGGCGATTTATATCAGTGTATTTGCAATCGTACTCGCAGCCCTGCCTGGCTACCTATCCTCATACAAGCAAGACCCTGGCTACCAGCTCACACAATGCCTGAAGTCCGAGAACGTCGGAGTATGGTATTCGGAGTACTGGAATTCAAAACCTGTTCATGCCTTTTCCAATGGTTCAATAATTTCCAGACAAATCAACAATGATGGGACACCCTACAGGTTCAACAATAATAACATGTGGTACAAGCAGGAGCCTGCATCTAGCGAGTCAAAAGTAGCAATTATGCTCGATACTGACTTTGCAAGAAACATCCCTGAGAGCATCCCCTTGCAGTCATGCGGAGAAATGGATTACAAAATAGTTCCAAAAGAATATGTTTTTCAACAACAACGATAGCCGTTTTGCAATCATATGACTTGCAGCCGTCCATTTTGAAAAATCCACGACACTCAACACCACCAGTCGAGGTGCCATCAAAATTGTTCGATCAATTCAACTGAATTGGAATTCGCAGATGCTGTCATGAGTAAAAGTGCATACTCAATGCTTCAGATCTAAAGAGAATATTGGTGATTCTATCCAAGAATATTCCTCTGGGAGGCCTACAGGTCTTTACTTCGTGCTTACCGAGAAAGGCCAGAGCGATGCGCGGCGCGGCTTTGGATCTGACTAGTATTCAGCGGCAATATGCACACATACAAGCTTATCTGCGCCCTGATACCACCCAGAGTTTTCCACATTTTCCGACGTGAGCCTCGCCATCAGCTCTCGCTTACAGATTTCTTCCTAACGAACCGGACCCGGCTGTGGCGGTGGTGTTGTACCAGTCCACGAATGCCATGACCCAGGCGCAGGCCTCCTCCACGGTCGGGAAGGGGCACCTTGGGTAGTCCGGCCGGTATTTCACCGTTCGGAACAGCGACTCCGGGAAGGGGTTGTCGTTGCTGACCCTGGGCCTGGAGAAGGATCTGAGCACCCCCAACTCCTGCAGCCGGCTCTCCAGAATGCCGGAACCACATGGCGTTGCCGTTGGCGGCATGGAGGATCAGCGGTTTGGGGCGCCTGCAGTTGACCCGCTCCCGCAGGCAGGCACGGCCCACGGGATCGGCGGCGACCTAGGGACTCCTGAAAAAGCCAAATCAACTGCGCTGCAACTGGTCTCAGCGGTTGGAAGCCGATAAACTGGCAGGGAACGCGGCAATTGCGGATTGTCGCCACTGACGATGGCCGCACATGTACCGGA
>NZ_JAYGIA010000092.1:0-21486 GCF_034931165.1 Synechococcus sp. BA-124 BA4
GCTCTGGCCCTGGCGCCGGCCCACCAGCGCCCCTGTCTGGCGGAACACGGGGCCCTCGCCACCACCGCCTGGGTGGCCGAGGAACCCGGCAGCGACCTGAGCCTGCTGCTGGAACGCCTCGGGGAGCGCTGGGGAGTGAAGCCGATGGCCTTTGCCAGCTCCCTCCGCTTTGATCACTGCCGCAGTGCCGCCCTGCGCGACTACGAGCGGGGCTACGTCAAGGAAGGGGTGGGGGCTGGCGGTCTCGCCCTGCTCTGGGAGCTGAGCGGCCGCTCCACCGGGGCGCTGGCTGCCGCCTGTGATCAGGCCATGGAGCGGATGCGGGAGGGCTCCTGATCGCCTCCTAGGGTCCAGCCATGCAGGCCGATCCCCGCCCCCTCAGCTGCTCCATGAGCCGCCGCAGGCTGCTGCAGCTCTCCGCCCTGGCAGGCCTGGGCCTGCTGGGGGGCTGCAGCAGGGGTTCAGCGGTGCAGCTGGTCTACGGGCGCGGAGAGTTGCCCGCTGCCTGGGCGAAGCGCCTGCCCGATCCCTGGCGGGCCATGCCCGTGGATGACCCCGCAGCGGTGCTGTCGGCCCGCTCTGCTGCCCTGGTCCAGCTGGGGGACGGCTGGCTGGATGCGAGCGAGGCCACGGCCTGGCAGCCGTTCGTGTCGGCGGCCTCCCCTGCAGCCGCTGAGCTGTGGGAGGGGCTGGCGCCCGAGGCCCAGCCGCTCACTCGCCTGTTTCGCCCTGAGCCGGCCCCGGCCCTCGCCTATCCCTGGGCCTTCGGCACCTGGTTGCTGGTGCTGCGCAACCGCCGTGACCTGGTGGCCCGGGCGGCCGAGGGCTGGTCACTGCTGCTGGATCCCAGCCTGCGGGGAGAGCTGCTGCTGCCTTCCTCACCCCGGCTGGTGATGGATCTGGGCCTGCGCCAGCTGGGGTTGCCTCCGGGCGATCCCGCCAGCTTCGGGGACCCCCGCCTGGGCGCTCAGCTCAGCCGTCTGCGCGGCCAGGCCGCCGCCTTCGACGACAGCGATGGCCTCAACCTGTTGCTCTCCGGCCGGGTGGAGGCCGCCGTGCTCCCCAGCCAGAGGGTCCTGCCGCTGCTGCGCAGCGACACCCGCCTGACCGCCCTGCTGCCCGCCAGCGGGTCAGCTCTCTGGTGGAACCTGCTGCTGCGCCCGTCCCAGACCCGGGACGTCCCGCCGCTGAGATGGTTGCTGGAGGCCCGCGAGAAGCCCCTGCTCAGCCGCCTGCTGGCAGCCGGCTGGGTGCCGCCTCTGCGCCGGGAGCTCCTGGCTGAGGCCCTCTCCAGCTGGCCACCGGCGGTGGCCGCCCTGCTCTATCCGCCGCCAGCCGTGCTGGCGCGCTGCACCTCCCTGCCGCCGCTGGCGGAGGACCAGCGTCGCCAGCTGCAGTCGCTCTGGGACCGGAGCGGCTCCTCCCTGCCCTAGCCCCAGAGCCGGCGCCGTGGGGCCGCCGCCAGGCGCCGATGGGTGTCAGCCAGCAGGACGGGGATCTCCAGCCCATGGGGACAGCGGGGCAGACAGGCGGCGCAGGATCGACAGGCACGGGCATCGAGCGCTTCCCACCAGTGGCCAGCCCTGCCGATCAGGTTGTAACGCTCCCGGGCGAAGGTCTCCATTCCATGGCCCAGGGCCAGATTGCGCAGCCGCAGCAGCTCGGGGATCGGTACGCCGCTCGGACAGGGCAGGCAGGCCCGGCACTGGCCGCAGCGCTCGGCGCCCAGGCGGGCACGGCCGCTGGCCTCCAGGCGTCCGAGGGCAAGGAGTTCCTGGTTGTCCAGGGGGCCGGCAGCGGCCCTGAGCTGTGCGGCGAGTTCCAGATCCTGCCGTCGTTCGGCCCCGAGAGTGAGGCTGCTGATTCCCTGGGCCAGCAGGAACCGGTAGGCCAGCCGCAGGGGCTCCAGGGGTGCGCAGTCGGCGGTCAGTTGCGCCGGTGGGTCGTAGAGGCGACCGCCCTTGTCAGCCGGTGAAATGGCCAGGACTCCCAGCCCCCCGGCCAGGGCCCGCCGGGCCAGCGGCAGCCTCTCCTGATCGAAGAGATGGAGGTGAAGACTGCAGAAGCTGAACCGCCCGCTGGCCAGGGCCTGCTCGATCAGGGGAGTGGAACCATGGCTGCTGAAACCAACCTGACCAACGAGCCCCTGTGCCAGGGCCCACTCCAGCAGCCTGGCCCCTGCCCCATGAAGGGCCCAGTCCAGGTGCTCGGGCCTGTTGAGTCCATGCACCGCGAGGTTGTCGAGGCGGCCTGTCCCCAGCCGCTCGAGACTCGCGAGCAGCTGGGTCTGGCCGATCTCGAGGGAGGCACCGGGAAGGATCTTGCTGGTGAGCACCAGATCGGCGCGGTCCCGGGGGCGGCGGGCACCGATCCGGGCCAGGGCCTGACCCAGGTAGGCCTCGGCTGGACCGTAGGAGGGGGCCGTCTCGACGTGGTTGATGCCCGCATCCAGTGCGGCCTCGAGCACCTCCAGCATCTGCTCGGGGCTGCCGAGGGCCCGCATCGTCCCCAGGCTGAACAGGGAGACCTCGGGGCCCGTGCCGAACGGGCGACGCTCGGACGCCCCAACGACCTCAGGCGTTGCTGGAGGAGGGGGCTGGTGGTTCATCCATCGGTCCGTTGGCGGGACTGTCGCCCGCATCATCCGGGCCTGACTCGTCGTCACCGCCCTCAGGGCTGTCCTGACGCTGGGCCCTGCCGAGGTTGCGGATCAGCTCGGCGGGGCTCACCTGGTCGAGAAAGCGGCGGAAATCGGCTTTCTCCTCGGCATCGGCTTCGGAATCCACAGGGATCGAGGCATCGGCCACCACCTCCTCCAGCATCCAGATGCCGCTGCCGGTGCGCAGAGCCAGGGCGATGGCATCGCTGGGCCGGCAGTCGAGTTCGCTGGCCTCGCCATCGGAATCAGTGAGCTTGAGCACGGCCCGGAAGGTGGCGTCCTCGATCGAGTGGATGATCACCTTCTCGAGGCTGACTCCTCCCACCGCCATCAGGGCGGCCATCAGGTCGTGGCTGAGGGGGCGGGGCGGGGTCGTTCCACCCAGGCCCGCAAGGATGTTCTGGGCCTGGGCCTGGTCGATCCAGATCGGCACCTGGCGGCGTCCGGAGGGATCCCGGAGCAGCACGATCGGGCTGCGGCTGGCCGCATCCAGGGCGATTCCGGCAACGCGCATCTCCACCATGGTCCTGAAGCGCTGGCCCTTTATCCGATTATGGCCAGCAGCGCCGCAGCCCTCCATGTTTACCGGTCTGGTTCAGGCGGTGGGCCGTCTGCGGCGCCATGTCCACGGCGTCACCGTCGAGGGACTGAGCGGCCTGGATCCCCTGGCCCTCGGCGACAGCGTGGCGGTTGATGGGGTCTGCCTCACGGTCAGTGCGCTGATGGCGGATGCCTTCCGCGCCGATGTCAGTGAGGAGACGCTGCGGCGCAGCACCCTGGCCGCCAAGGCCGAAGCCGGTGCGGCCGTGAATCTCGAGCCGGCGCTGCGGCTTTCGGATCGTCTGGGGGGGCACCTGGTCAGCGGCCACGTCGATGGCCTTGGTGAGGTGCTGGCGGTGGCTCAGGAGGCGGGCTCCTGGCGGCTGGAACTGGCCTGGGAGGATCCCGCCTATGGCCGCTATGTCTGCGACAAGGCCAGTGTGGCCGTTGACGGCATCAGCCTCACGGTGGCGGGCAGCAGCCCGGCCGGGGACCGCTTCTGGATCGCCGTGATCCCCCACACCTGGGTGAGCACCACGCTGCTGGAGCGGAAGGTGGGCGATCGGGTCAACCTGGAGGCGGATCTGCTGGCGAAGTACACCGAACGTCTGCTGCAGCAGGAGCCGTCCCCTCGGGTGTCAGGTCCCCGGCTCGATCGGGCCTGGCTGGCGGAGCACGGCTGGGGCTGAAGTGTCGCCGTAATCTGATCGCCCCAGCCCCTGAATGGCCCACCATGACGTCGCCGCTTCCGCCTCTGCGTCCTCTCGAGCGGCACCAGGTGGCTGCTCTTCGCACCTTCACCATCGCCGAAGGCGTGCTGATGCTGGTGCTGGGGGTTCTGGCGCTGGTGTTCCCGGTGGTGGCCTCCTTCTGGATCACGGCGATGGTGGCCCTGGCCTTCCTGGTGGGGGGGCTTGTGGGCTGGATCGACAACCTGGTCAGGGCCCGTCAGCTCAGCCGTCGTCACACCTTCTGGCGCCTGGTGGTCTCGACTCTGTTCCTGGTGACCGGCGGCTGGATGATCTCCCAGTTCCGCGGCGGTCCGCTGCAGGTGGCCGATCAGGTGGCGGCCCTGTCGCTGGCCGTGGGGGTGGTGTTTCTTGTGGAAGGTCTGGTGGCGGCACTGGTGGCGATCAGCCACCGGGGTGCGCCCGGCTGGGCCTGGGGATTGCTCAACGGCCTGGTCACCCTGGTGCTGGGGATTCTGATCCTCTCGATGAAACTGGCGGGGCAGCTCTCGGTGCTGGGGATCCTGGTGGGGGTGAGCTTCCTGTTCAGCGGTGTCGACCTGCTCGCCTTCGGCGCCAGCTTCCATCCCGATGAGGACTGAAGGCGAGTCCGGCAGCCGCCACGCGTGTCAGGGATGCGGCGCCGACGGAGGAGCGCTGGCTGGAGAGGCATCGGACTCACCGCCGCCCGTCTCCGGTTCGCCTGAACCGCTGCTGTCTTCGACGGGCAGAAGCCAGATCGAGCCTGTTTCGTGGTGGATCTGGATGTGGAACTCCTGGCCGGGCTCCAGACCCATGCGCCGTGTGTAGGCATGGCCGATGAGCAGGTTGCCGTTGCCATGCACGCGGGTGCGGAACTCAGCCTGGCGCCCCTTGCTCACTCCGGAGCTGGTCGCGGCTCCTCCAAGCTTGTAGCCCTTGGCTTCCACCAGAGCCCTGTAGAAACTCTTTTTCAGCAGCCGCCCCCCCGGGCTCACATAGCCGCAGCCCCGGGCGATTTCATCTTCCGAGCAATTGCTCAGGGAGCGTGCCTTGTCAAGCAACTCCTTGCCCTGGAGCATGGTTCTGCCGAGCGAGGGCATGACATTCGACATGGTTGTGACAGTCCTGTCCACGATTCTGGCCATGAGGATGCAGATTCGGCAAGGCTCCTCTGTTCAGAGCAGGTAGAGAATCCCGTAGAGAATCAACCAGATTCCATCGACGAAGTGCCAGTAGAGCTCGGCGGCTTCGACCCCGAAGTGATGATCGGCGGTGAATCGCCCAGGGGTGCGGGCCTGCCACCAGACGATCAGGATCATCAGAGCCCCCAGCGTCACGTGCAGCCCGTGGAATCCCGTCAGCGCATAGAAGGTGCTGGCGTAGAGATTGTCGGTGAGCCCGAAGGGCAGGGAGAAGTACTCCACCATCTGGCCACCCAGGAAGGCCAGGCCCAGGCCGGCGGTGATCAGCAGCCAGAGGCGGCAGGCCCCGAGCTGATCCTGGCGCAGCTCCCTGGCGGCGCGATGAAAGGTGAAGCTGCTCAGCACCAGCAGCACGGTGTTGATCGTGGGCAGGATCAGCTCCAGCTCGTAGACCGCACCTGCCGGAAGGGGATTCACGGCCCTGAAGGTCAGGTAGGCGGCGAAGAAGCCGGCAAAGGTCATGCCGTCGGCCACCAGGAAGGTGGCCAGGCCGAACATGCGGTGATCGGGATGGCCCTCCTCGGCCGCAGCGTGGGGCACGAGCGCCGATCCCTCGGACAGAGGCGGGGCGAGGGTGTCGGAGGGGGATTGATCCGAGCTGGGGGAGAAAGCTGTCATGGCGGCTCCTGGCGATGAAGGAGGAAATCAGGGACGGCTGGGAATGGGGCTGGCCCGGCAGTCATCGCGACGGCCGGAGCTGTCCCCGGTCATTGACCGCTGGACCAGATCTCGCGGCCGGTGGCCGCCCCGAGATCGATCCGGCCAGGAGGAACTCCGTAGCCATAGGGGTGGGTCACCAGGGGAGCTTCACCGGCCCAGTTCTCCACCGGCGGCGGAGAGGTGGTGAGCCACTCCGGCGTGAGGGCGTTCCAGGGGTTGTCTCCGGCGACACGCCCCGAAAAGGCACTCCAGAACACATTGATCAGGAAGGGCAGGGTGCTGAGCGCCATCAGCAGGGCACCGACGCTGCTGATCTGATTCACCAGAGTGAACTGGGGGTCATATTCGGCCACCCGGCGGGGCATGCCATTGAGACCAAGCCAGTGCTGGGGGGCGAAGCAGAGGTTGAAGCCGATGAAGGTGATGAGGAAGTGGAACCTGCCGAGATCCTCATTCAACATCCGGCCGGTGAATTTAGGGAACCAGTGGTAGATCGAGCCGAAGATGACGAAGACGGTGCCGCCGTAGACCACGTAGTGGAAATGGCCTACCACAAAATAGGTATCGTGAACGTGGATGTCGAAGGGGACCTGGGCAAGGGCCACTCCGGTGATGCCCCCGAAGACAAAGTGGACGATGAAGGCACAGGAAAACAGCATGGCGCTGTTCAGGGCAATCTTTCCCCCCCAGAGCGTGGCCAGCCAGTTGAAGAACTTGATGCCGGTGGGTACCGCAATGAAGGCCGTGGCGATCGTGAAGAACAGGCGCATCCAGGGGGGTGTGGCGCTGGTGAACATGTGGTGGGCCCAGACGATCAAACCCAGAAAAACAATGCCCAGAATCGAATACACCATGGTGGTGTAGCCGAACAGAGGTTTGCGGGCATGCACCGGCAGGATCTCGCTCACCAGGCCGAAGGCCGGCAAGACCATGATGTAAACGGCTGGGTGTGAGTAAAACCAGAACAAGTGCTGATACACCACCGCGTTGCCGCCAAGGGCAGGGTTGAAGAAGCCGGTGTGGGCAATGATGTCGAAGCTGAGCAGCACCAGCGTGCCCGCCAGCACAGGGGTCGAGAGCACCACCAGGATGCTGGTGCCCAGCATCGCCCAGCAGTACATCGGCAGCTGCATCATCTTGAGGCCCGGCCGACGCATCTTCAGAATCGTGGCGATGAAATTGATGCCACCGAAGATGGAACTGCCCCCGAGGAGCAGCACACTCAGAATCCAGACCACCTGACCCGCCGCCGGCGTGGTCAGGCTCAACGGTGGGTAGGCCGTCCAGCCGGACTGAGCGGCACCGGCGATGAAGTAACTGGCGATCAGCAGGAATCCGGCCGGAGGGATCAGCCAGAAGGCCACGGCATTGAGCCGTGGAAAAGCCATGTCACGGGCACCGACATAAAACGGAATCAGGTAGTTCCCGAAGGCTCCGTTCACCACCGGCACGATCCAGAGAAAGATCATCACGGTGCCATGGAGGGTCAGCACCTCGTTGTAGACCTCCCGGCTGAGGAAATCCGAGATCGGGCTCACCAGCTCAGCCCGGATCATTCCAGCCAGCGCTCCGCCGACCAGATAGAAGAAAAAGCCGGCCACCATGTACTGCAGGCCGATCACCTTGTGATCAAGACTGAAGCTGAGGTAACGGAGCCAACCCTGGGGCTGAAGCCCAGGCGGCGACGAACTGGTCTGCGGCGGGAGGGTGATGGTCATGGTGGCGAGCGGCGTGGCGGTGGGTGACGGGTCAGAAGCAGGATTTCCGGACGCTGACGCTGGGGGCTCTCACGGTCCCGCCCAGCGAGCGATGCGGCTCCGATCAGCCTGTGGAGCTGGCGCTGGGGGCTGTGGCCACGGTGGCGGTGTTGTTCTTCTCGAACCAGGTGGCGAACTCATCGGGTTCATGCACCACGACAGTCGAGCGCATGCCGCCGTGATATGGGCCGCAGAGCTCGGCGCAGATGATCGGATAGCTGCCGGCCCTGGTCGGAGTGAAGGTCAGCAGGGTGGGCTGTCCGGGGATGACGTCCTGCTTGAGTCGAAATTCAGGCACCCAGAAGGCATGGATCACATCCCGTGCCTCCATGCGCAGCTCAACCGGCTGGCCCTTCTGAACATGCAGCTCTCCGCTGGTGATGTCCCCCTGGGGGTAGTGGAAGAGGAAGGCGAACTGGAGTGCGGTGACTTCCACGGGGAGAGGGGCACCGGCTGAGGCCTGGGCGGACCCGATCCCACCCCAGATCCGAGCGGATGGCTCGGGAGGAGTGCCCAGCACCGAGGCCTGGATCACGGCATTGCCGCTGCCGTCGGTCTCTTGCGACGTGATCATCGAGCCATGCATGGCGTGGGGGTCGCTGAGGGGAACCATTCCGCCCATGCGGTCATAGATGTCGTAGCTGTAGATGCCGACGAACAGCACGACAACCGCCGGAATGGCGGTCCAGAAGATTTCCAGCTGCAGATTTCCTTCCACAGCCACTCCGTCGCCGGATTCACCTTCACGGCGGCGAAAACGGATCAGACTGAACACCAGCAGGCCAAAAATACCGATGAAAAGGATGCTGCCAATGCTGAAGAGAACCTTGAAGAGTTGGTCGTAGATCGGAGCATTCAGGCTTGCCGCCACCGGCAGCAGCTCGACATTCTGGCCAATCCAGAGGCCACTGAGCACAAGGGCCATTCCCACGACGAGGCTGAGAACGGCAGACGGGATCGGCACGACTGGCACAAAGCTCTCTCCACCATATGGGGATCGCCGGCACAGCGCTCGCAGTCGCCCGCAAGCTCTCGGTGTGCTGCGAAAGCCTGTGCGGAACTCAGCACATGATGGCGAGTCGTTGCGGATGGGCCCTGCCCGGACACGTGCGTGCTTCCCCACAACCGAACAGCAACACCGACCGTGATCGCTAGCTTTCCCCCATGCAATCCGCCCGCCTCACCACTCTCCTGACCTCCCATCTGGTGGTGGCCCTGATCGCGCTGGTGGGCATCGGCGGCGCCACCAGGGTCATGGAAGCCGGGCTGGCCTGCCCCGACTGGCCCCTCTGCTACGGCACCTTTCTGCCGGGTCGACAGATGAATCTCCAGGTGTTTCTGGAGTGGTTCCACCGGCTGGATGCCTTCCTCGTCGGTCTGGCGCTGCTGGCCCTTCAGCTGGCGGTGCTCCGGCGCCCCCCCGGCCGCCGTCCGCTCTGGCTGATCGCTGCCAGCGCCGCCGCCCTTGTCCTGGTCGCCGTTCAGGGGTTGCTCGGTGCCCTGACGGTCACCCAGCTGCTCCGGTTCGACGTGGTCACGGCCCACCTCTTCACCGCCCTGGTGCTGGTGGCCCTGGTGAGCGCCATCCACCAAGGGCTGGTCGAACCCGAACGACAGCCGATCACCACCACATCCCCTCCGGCTGTTTCTCCTCTGACGGGGCTGCGGCGCCACGGCTGGTGGCTGGCCAGCGCCGTCGCCGCCCTGGCGGTGCTCGTCCAGGCGGTGAGCGGTGCCCTGATGGCCACCCAGTGGGCCTCGGGACGCTGTCTGACGTCGGGGGTGGCCTGCAGCTGGCTGGCCTTGCATCGTCAGCTGGCCGCGCCCGTGGCCGCGGCGGTCGTGGTGCTGGCGGCTGCCCATCTCCTGGTGCGTGAGACATGGGGCCGTCAAGGTCCCTATGCCCTAGGGGCTCTGCTGTTGGTGGCCCTGCAGATCGCCCTCGGCGTGCTCACCCTGCGCCTCTCCCTCGCGGTGCCCCTGGTCACCGTGGCCCATCAGCTCACGGCGGCCCTTCTGGTGGCCGTGCTGAGTGCCCTGGCCATGCGCCATCGGCCGATCCCCGTTTCCGCAGCGATCGCCGTCGTCCAGCCCCAGACCCCCCGCCTCGAGTCCTGCCATGGTTAGCGCCACCAGCCTCAGCCCTCAGCTCAGCAGCCGCGACCAGGTGGTTCCTTCCCGCTCCAAGGTGAGGCTGCCCCCCTGGCTTGAAATCGCCAAACCCAGGCTCATTCCCCTGCTTCTGGCCACCACCCTCGGGGGTATGGCCCTCTCCGAAGGCTGGCCGATGACGGCGCCTCGCCTGGCCTGCACCCTCGGCGGTGGAGCCCTGGCCTCCGCGGCCGCCGGAGTGCTCAACTGCCTCTGGGAGCAGGAGCTCGATGGGCGCATGGTGCGCACCAGCGGCCGCGCCCTTCCCTCAGGTCGGTTGTCGGCCGGCAACGCCTTCGCTGTGGCGGTCTCGCTCACCTGCGCGGCTGCCCTGCTGCTGGTGAGCGGTGTGAACTGCCTCGCTGCCGCGCTTTCCCTGCTGGGCCTCTGCAGCTACGTGTTGCTCTACACAGCCCTGCTCAAGCCCCGCACCACCCAGAACATCGTCATCGGGGGCGTGGCCGGAGCGATCCCTCCCCTGGTGGGTGCCGCCGCGGCCACGGGCCATGTGGGCCTGGGCGGCTGGTGGCTGTTCGGCCTGGTGATGCTCTGGACTCCCGCCCATTTCTGGGCTCTGGCCCTGCTGCTCAAGGAGGACTACCGCTCGGTCGGTATTCCGATGCTGCCTGTGGTCAAAGGAACCGAGGTGACCGCCGAGGCGATCGGCCACTACGCCCGTGCCACCGTGCTGGTGAGCCTGCTGGGGGTGCTGGCACTGCCCACCGGCGGCTGGCTCTACGGCCTTCTCGTGATTCCCTTCAACGCCCGGCTTCTGCAGATGGCCCACACCCTGGGTCTCGCTCCCGATGAGGTGGCTCCGGCCCGGGGGCTGTTCCGCTGGTCGATCCTCTATCTCTTCGGCATCTGCCTGCTGCTGCTGCTGGCCAGGCTTCCCGGCGCCGAGATCTTCAGCCTTCAGACCGGCGAATTGCTGGCTGCGCTCAATCTCCCCTCCCCCGCTTTCTAGATTGCACGCTTCCATTGGCCGGGCCGGAGTGTCAGCAGCGCAGCCAGAAGCCATGATCCAGCTGGATCAGATCAGCAAGACCTACGGGTCTGTCATCGCCCTCGACGGCCTCAGCCTGCGTGTTCCGGCCGGCAGCCTCTATGGCCTGCTCGGACCCAACGGGGCCGGCAAGACCACGGCTCTGCGCATCCTCTGCACCCTGCTGGCTCCGGATTCCGGTGCCGTTCGCGTGGCTGGGCTCGATGCTCTGCAGCAGCCCCGCCAGGTGCGGGAGCGCCTGGGCTACGTGGCCCAGGACGTGGCCATTGACAAGATTCTCACCGGCCGGGAGTTGCTGCGCCTCCAGGGTGCCCTCTATCACCTGGCGCCGACCCACCTGCGCCAGCGGATCGAGGAACTGATCCAGCTTCTGGGCATGGGTGGATGGATCGACCGTCGCTGCGGCACCTATTCCGGAGGCATGCGTCGCCGCCTCGATCTCGCCAGCGGCCTGCTGCATCAGCCCTCGGTGCTGGTGCTGGACGAACCCACCGTGGGGCTCGACATCGAAAGCCGCGCCGTGATCTGGCAGGTGCTGAGGCAGCTGCGCGACGCCGGCACCACGGTCCTGCTCAGCAGCCATTATCTGGAGGAGATCGATGCTCTCGCCGACAGGCTGGCGATCCTCGACGGGGGCCGTATGATCGCCGAGGGAAGCCCCGGCGAGCTCAAACGCGCCCTTGGCGGTGATCGCGTCACCCTGAGGGTGCGCGAATTCAGTGATGAGTCGGAGTCGGCCCGGGTGCAGCAGGTGCTCCAGGGCTGCCCAGGTGTGCGCCAGGTGGTGGTGAACCGTGCCCAGGGCCATTCCCTCAACCTGGTGGTGGATGGGGAGGCCGTGATCGATCAGCTGCGCCATCAACTGAGCGAGGCTCAGCTGCCGGTGTTTTCCCTCTCCCAGAGCCGCCCCAGCCTCGACGACGTCTACCTCCAGGCCACCGGCCGTACGTTGATGGATGCCGAACTGGAGGTGGTCGGCAGCCGTGATCCCAAGGCCGAGCGCAAACAGGCCATGCGCTGATTCCCCTGTCGTGATGTCCCGCCCGATCCTCCGCCCGCCCGCTACTCCCGTCCCCCGGCCATGACCAGCGCCTCGCCCCTGACGCTCAACGCCGCACCGCCCGATCAGGTTCCGGCCCGGCGTTCCGCCTTCGCCGACCTCAGCCAGGAGACCCTGGCACTCACCCACCGGCTGTTCCTGCAGCTGGCCCGGCGCCCCTCCACACTGGTGGCCGGTGTGCTTCAGCCACTGATCTGGCTGGTGCTGTTCGGGGCGCTGTTCGCCAAGGCGCCGGAGGGCCTGTTGCCGGATGGCATGAGCTATGGACGCTTCCTGGGGGCGGGGGTGATCGTCTTCACCGCCTTCAGTGCGGCCCTCAACGCCGGCCTGCCGGTGATGTTCGATCGGGAATTCGGATTCCTCAACCGGCTGCTGGTGGCTCCCCTGCGCTCCCGCAGCTCGATCGTGCTGGCCTCGGTGCTCTACATCACCACCCTCAGCCTGATCCAGAGCCTGGCGATCATGGTCACGGCGGCCCTGCTGGGTTACGGCTGGCCGGGAGGTGCCGGTCTGCTGCTGGTGCTGGTGACCCTGCTGCTGCTGGTGTTCGCCGTGACCGCCCTCAGCCTGGGGCTGGCCTTCGCCTTGCCGGGGCACATCGAGTTGATCGCGGTGATCTTCGTGGCCAACCTTCCCCTGCTGTTCGCCAGTACCGCGCTGGCACCGATTTCCTTCATGCCCACCTGGCTGGGCTGGCTTGCGGCCCTGAATCCACTTACCTTCGCCATAGAACCCATCCGCGCTGCCTACGCCGGCAGCTTCTCCCTTCAGGCTGTTGTGCTGGAAGCTCCTTACGGGGATCTCACCGGCCTCACCTGCCTCGGACTGCTCGCCGCCCTCGCCCTCGGCCTCTTTCTCCTGATCCGGCCTCTGTTGGATCGCAAACTCAGTTGAGTCCCCCCGTGTCCACCACCCATCCCCCCCTTGCTGCTGACCCGATGTCCCATGGCAGCTCGAGGCTCTCGCCGCAGCATCTGCTCAAGGCACTGGAGCAGCGGGATGGAGCCCTGCTCGCCGCCCACTCCCTGCGCTGGGCCCACCGCCATGGGGTCGAAGCGCTGGAGAGCCTGATCCAGGGCCAGGCTCTCGATGAGACCGCCCGCCTGTGGTGGCGCGAACAATTGCTGCGTCCTACCCCGGAGGCCGTTGCCAACGAGGCTCGTTCTGGTTCCCAGCCTGCGGGGGCGGCCACGATCTCCGTTGCCACGGAGCCGTTGCTCACCGCTCCCGCGCCCGAGGACACTCTCCCCCTGCCGGCCGAGTGGCTGGTCCCTTCAGCCCTCGAGCAGCAGGCTCAGCCGGCCCCGGAGGCTGAACCTCAACTGGAGCCTCCGGCAGCCGTTGACGACGGAGAGTCAGGTCAGGTTGAAGACATGGACGTCGCTGCCGTTGAACCTGCTGCTTCTGAACTCGTCGGCATCGAAGCCGCAGCTCCCGAGCCGCCAGTCGTTTCGGCCACCGAGCCCCTGCCCCCCCTTGCGGAAGCGTTCGGTCCGATACCTGATCTCGAACCCCTGCCCAGCTTCAACGTGCAGGCCATTTTCGCGATGCAATCGGAGCTGGCGGAGAAGCCCCTGGCTCCCCCGATCGTTCCGCCGGTGATGGCCCCACCCCCGGAGCTGCAACTGGAGGCCTTCCCTCCTCTTGAGGCTCAATCCCAGCCTGAATCCTTGACACAACTCCAGCCGGAGACGCCAACCGAGGCCATCGCTGTTCCTGCTGATCCCGCTTCAGAGGAGACGGTTTCCGAGAAGCCGTCCGGACAACGGCGCAATCCCTTCTCCCGCCTGCGCGGACTGCTCAAGGACTGCGTCGAGGAGGTGGCCAGCACCTTCGGCAACGAGCAGGAGGAATCCCCACTCCAGTCCCACAGTCCCATGGAGCCTGGTTTTTCCAGAGACGGGACCCCTTGGCCGAGGGACGATCAGGCTGGTCCACAGGCCTTCACGCCTTCTGAGCCGTTGCTGGATGCCTTCCCTGCCCAGCCGCCGGCTCCGCGCGGCCCGATCGCGCCACCTCCCTTCGCGCTGCAGCAGCCGCCTCAGGCCTCCCGGCAGACACGTCGGGGGCGTGGCGAGTCGGGCAGCAGCGCAGGTCGTGGTGCTCGGACGAACCGGCCGGCGACCCCATCACCCGCACCCAGCCATCCCGCCCTCGACTCGCTGCGTTCCTGGCTTCCGGATTCGCTTGAGCAGGACGACCATCGTCAGGCCTCCTGAGGGTCTGTGGTCGTTGATTCGCGCCTGGTTCGAGGAGCCCTGCAGGGCCGTCTGATCGTCTCGGTCCAGGCTCCCCAGGGGTCGCCGATGCGTGATCCCTCGGTAATCGCCGCCATGGCGGAGGCCAGCCTGGCCCAGGGTGCGGTCGGGGTTCGCCTCGAGAGCCCCGAGCACATCGGGGCTGTGCGGCGGCGCTGCCCCGGGGCCCTCATCGTTGGCCTCTGGAAGCGGGTCTACCCCGACAGCTCCGTGTACATCACACCGGGCTGGGAGGAGGTGCGCGCTGTGTGGGCGGCAGGGGCCGACATCGTGGCGATCGATGCCACCTCCAGGGCCCGCCCGGGCGGGGAGGATCTGGCCAGTCTGATCAAGCGGGCTCAGCGTGATCTCGGGGCCCCGCTGATGGCTGATGTCGACAGCCTCGAGAACGGGCTGCGGGCGTCGGCTCTCGGCTGTCAGTGGGTGGGCACCACCCTGTTCGGGTACACCGAGGCCACAGCCGATCGGCGTCCCCCGGCCTGGGAGTTGCTGCCGCTGTTGCGCCAGCAGTTGCCTCCAGACGCCGCCCTGATCTGCGAAGGGGGAGTGTCCAGCGCAGATCAGGCGGTCAGAGCTCTGGAGGAGGGAGCGGACGCTGTGGTCGTTGGCACAGCCATCACGGGGGTGGATCTCCAGGTGGCCGCCTACGTGGGGCGGATGGCCGCCGACCTCTGACGGAGCGGCCCGAGGGGAGGGATCACATCATTCCGGGCATGCCCATGCCGCCCATGCCGCCCATCCCTCCCATGCCACCCATTCCTCCCATGCCATCCATGCCGGCACCGGCCGGGGCGGGTGGTTCCGGTTTGTCGGTGATCACCACTTCGGTGGTGATCAGCATGGCCGCGATCGAGACGGCGTCCTGCAGGGCCAGGCGCACAACCTTGGCGGCATCGAGGATGCCGACGGCCACCATGTCGTCGTAGGTGCCACTGACGGCGTTGTAGCCCTTGCCCAGGCGCTGGGCCTCGGCGACCACCACCGAGCCGTTGGCACCGGCATTGTTGGCGATCTGTCGGGCCGGTGCCGCCAGGGACCGCTGCACGATCTCAGCGCCGGTGCGCTCATCCCCGCTCAGGTCGGCGATCAACCCGTCGAGTCCCGTGGCCAGCTGCAGCAGCGTGAATCCGCCGCCCGCCACGATGCCCTCCTCCACCGCCGCACGGGTGGCATTGAGGGCGTCCTCAATGCGCAGCTTGCGGTTGCGCAGCTCGGTTTCGGTCGGGGCTCCCACCTTGATCACGGCTACGCCGCCGGCCAGCTTGGCCAGGCGCTCGTTCAGCTTTTCGCGGTCGTACTCGGAGTCGGTGGCGTCCAGCTCTCGGCGGATCGAGGCGACGCGGTCGGCCACGGCGGCGCTGTGATCCTCGGTGCCCACGATGGTCGTGGTGTCCTTGCTGATCGTGATCCTGCGCATGCGGCCGAGATCACCCAGAGCCACTTTCTCAAGGGTCATGGCCCGGTCTTCGCTGATCAGGGTGGCGCCGGTGAGGATGGCGATGTCCTCGAGCATGGCCTTGCGGCGGTCACCGAAGCCGGGCGCGCGCACGGCCGCCACCTGGAGTACCCCCCGGTTCTTGTTGACCACCAGGGTGGCGAGCGCCTCGCCGGAGACCTCCTCCGCCAGGATCACCAGGGGTGAGCCGGCCCGGGCGACGGCCTCCAGAACCGGAACCAGATCGTTGAGGCTGCTGATCTTGCGATCGGTCACCAGCAGCAGGGCGTTGTCGTACTCGCACACCTGGCGGTCGCCATCGGTGACGAAGTAGGGGGAGGAGTAGCCACGATCGAAGGCCATGCCCTCGGTGACCTCCAGCTCGGTGGAGAGGGAGCGGGATTCCTCCACGGTGATCACCCCGTCGGTGCTCACCGTGTCCATGGCCTCGGCCACCATCCGGCCCACTTCCTCATCACCTCCGGAACTCACCGTGGCCACCTGACGGATGGCGTCGCCGGCAACGGGCTGGGCCAGGGAGGCGATGCTCTTCACCACCCGTGCCGCCGCCTTCTCCATGCCGCGGCGCAGCCCCACAGGGTTGGCGCCGGCGGCCACGTTGCGCAGTCCCTCGTGCACCAGTGCCTGGGCGAGCACCGTGGCGGTGGTGGTGCCGTCGCCGGCCTGGTCCTTGGTCTTGGAGGCCACCTGCTGGATCAGCCGGGCCCCCACATTCTCGAAGGGATCCTCCAGGCTGATTTCCTTGGCGATCGTCACCCCGTCATTGACGATGTCGGGGGCTCCGAAGGACTTCTCCAGCACCACGTTGCGGCCCTTCGGTCCGATCGTGACCCGTACGGCATCCGCCAGGGCATTCACCCCACGCTCGAGCGATCCCCTGGAGGCGTCGGAAAAACTGATCAGCTTGGCCATCGGTCGTGCAGGAGGTGGTGAAGGTCTGACGCCGGGGTGGGACGACCTCCCGGGCGGAAAAGGGTACGGCCGCCGCACCCAATGGAATTCAGCGTCCCACAGCGGCCGGGACCCAGTCTGGGGCTGGCTGGTGGGGAAAGCCGAATCGCTTGCCCACCCGGGCGCTGCGGCAGGCCGCATCTGCCGATAAGGTCCAGTCATGGAGGAGAACCTGCGTGCCAGCCTCTCGGCCTCGGTGGCCGATGCGCTCACCGATCCCGCGATCGACTCGGTTTCGGGAGCCAGCCTGATGGTCTTCCTGGTCATCGCCGGCCTGGGACTGGCCATGGCCCTCGTCTATGTGCCCCTGCGCCTGTTCCTGACGATCACGGCCCGCAGTCGGCGTCTGAGGCTGCTGCAGCGCATCCGCCGCCTGAGGGAGGAGCTGGGGCAGCCGATCCAGTCGTGATCGGGCCTCAGCGCATCACCAGGCCGCCATCCACCTGCAGCACCTGGCCGGTCATGTAGGCGGCGGCGGGATCGGCGGCCAGAAAGCGCACCACACCGGCCACGTCCTCGGGCTGACCCAGCCGGCCCAGGGGAATGGCCGCCTGGATCCGCTCGACGTCCAGATCCTTGGTCATGTCGGAGGCGATGAAACCCGGGGCCACGGCGTTGACGGTGACTCCTCGGCTGGCCAGCTCGGCGGCGGTGCTGCGGGTGAAGCCGATCACACCGGCCTTGGCGGCGCTGTAGTTGGCCTGGCCGGGGTTTCCCATCAGCCCCACCACCGACGTGATGTTGATGATCCGGCCGCTGCGGGCCTTGAGCATCGTGCGGCAGACAGCACGGCTGCAGAGGAAGACGCCGGTCAGGTTGAGGTCGATCACGCTCTGCCAGTCCGAGGTCTTCATGCGCATCAGCAGCCCGTCACGGGTGATGCCGGCGTTGTTCACAAGCACGTCGAGCCGGCCGCTGCGCTCCAGCACCTGCTTGACCATCGCCTCCACCTCCGTTTCCTGGGAGACGTCGGCGCGGTGACTCCAGGCCAGGCCGCCGGTGGCGGTGATGGCCTCCACCACCGCTTCGGCAGCGTCAGCGGACGCGGCATAGTTCACGACCACCTCGGCTCCGCTGGCGGCCAGGTCCAGGGCGATGGCCCGGCCGATGCCGCGGCTGGCTCCGGTGACCAGAGCCACCTGGCCCGTGAGTGGGGCAACAGCGGATCCGGTCATCGGCGGGGCGGCGAGGAGAGGGCGATCGTATGCGCCCCCCTGGCCACGTTCAGTTGGCCACCTCAGTTGGTCATCGCTTCGACTCCCTCCAGCGCGGGGCCCAGCAGCTGGGCGAAGCGTTGCAGTTCCTCCTTGCTGCCCATCACCACCAGCAACTGGCCCGGCATCAACCGCACATCGCCATTGGGGTTGGCGATCAGTTTCGGGGGAAGGGGAGCACTGGTGATCCCGCGGTACACGGACGGGTTGTTCGCCTTCGGGGCGGGCATACGCACCGCCAGCACAAGGGCACCGGTGCGCCGGCGCAGTTCCAGCTCGGCCAGGGTGCGGCCGTTGAGATCCCCGAGCAGCTGGCCGTTGCTGCTGATCTGAAACTCCTCCACCTCGCACTCCGATCCGGCCAGCAGGTCCATGAACTGCACCGCCAGGGGACGCAGGGCCGTGGCAGCCATGCTGCGCCCGCCGGCCACATAGGGACTCACCACCTGATCGGCGCCGGCCAGCCGGAGCTTTCGTGCCGCCTCGTCGCTGTCGGAGCGGGCGATCAGGCGGCAGCGGGGCGCGATGCCACGGGCGCTGAGCACCACGTAGAGATTGGCGGCGTTGCTGGGCAGGGCGGCCACCAGGCTGCGGCAGTGGTGGATCCCCGCTTCCATCAGGGTCTCATCGAGGGTGGCATCGGCCTGAAGCACCGGCAGGCCATGTTCCTCCGCAGCTTCCTTGCGGCCCTGGTCCATCTCGACCACCAGCAGCGGCACCCCCTCGGCGGTGATCTGGTCGGCGATCTCCCGGCCGATCCGGCCATAGCCGCAGAGAATCACGTGATCATGCATCGTGAGAAGCCAGCGGCGGAAGCGGAGTTCGCGCATCCGGCGGAAGTAGCCGGAATCGGTGAGCCCGAGCAGCCCCTGGATGGTCATCTGGACCACCACCAACCCCCCCGCGATCGAGAGGGTGGTGACCACACGGCCGGCCCCGGAGAGGGGCTGGGTGGTGCCGTCGCTCCAGCCCAGGGTGGTGAGGATCACCAGCACCATCCAGTAGCAGTCGCCCCAGTCCCAGCCCTCGGTGAACCGGTAGCCCGCCGCCGAAAAATTCACCAGGGCGATCAGGGCGATCAGGGGGGATCGCCAGGGCTGCCGGATCCTGGTGGAGGGAGGCCTGGGGCGTCGACGCCTGGGGGGTGGAGGCATCCGAGGCGCCGGGGTTGAAGAGGGGACGCTCAGCCCAGTCCAAGGGCCTGCAGGACGTCAGCAACATCGAGCTCGTGCAGGGACGTTGCCTCACCGAGTCCTTGTACACCAGGGCGGGAGGGCAGGCTGTCGCCACTGCGACCCAGGGCCACCAGGGGAGTGCCGGTCAGGAGGGCCAGTTCGGTCGTGATCGGATCGCGGCTGAGCACCACGTCGGCGGCGGCCACCTGGGCGGCTCGCTCCAGAGGGCTGCCATCACCGCGGGCCTGCTGCACGCGCAGCTGGGGCAGGCGGGCCCGGATCGCCTCCGGCAGCTCCTGCCAGCGCTGGGCCGGCCAGTCAGGTTCCGCCGCGGTGGGCTGGGGGTCAGGGGCCAGCAGAAGCAGGGGGCCATCACCTGCCGGTGCAGCGGCCAGCGCCTTCTCCAACGCGGATTTGGGCAGGCTGAGACGGAAGCCGGCCGCATCGAGGGGCACGCCGATCGGGCGCAGCCAGGCCTCGAGGGTCTGGTTGGGCCAACCCGGCTGGCGGCTGACGGTGCTGGTGGCGGAGAAGCCCCCGGTCGCGATCCGGGTGGGGATGTGGCCGAGGGACAGCATCAGATCGATCGGCCAGCCACTGCCCAGGTTCAGGCAGACCTGGAAATCGGGTTCGCGAACGCCCCCCAGCAGGTTGGCCCAGTCGGCCAGGCTCACCCCCTGATCGAAGCCATAGCCGAGAACTTTCTCCACCGCCGGCACCAGCCTCCAGGCCGCGGCCACCCCGGGGGGGCAGGCCACCTGAATCTGGGCATGGAGATGGCTGGCGACGGCGGCCACCGCCGGAACGGCCTGCAGCTGAGTTGCCATGCCGCCCGGGATCAGTACAAGAACACGCATCGGAGCGGTGGCTGGAAGGCGGCGGGCGGCCTGATTGTATGAATCTGGTCAGGTTTGTCCGCTGCGAGGGAGTCCCTTGTGCATTTGCTGATTGCCGCCGCCGGCAGTGGCCGCCGGATGGGTGCCGAGCGGAACAAGCTGCTGCTGCCTGTGGCGGGGCGCCCTGTCCTGGCCTGGACCCTGGAGGCGGCCCTCGCCACGCCGGAGATCAGCTGGATCGGGGTGGTGGGCCAGAGCCGGGATCAGGCGGAGGTGGAGGCCCTGGTGGCCGCCGCGGCGCCCGATCGTCCCGTGCATTGGATCCTGGGCGGTGACACCCGCCAGGAGTCGGTGCGCCTCGGCCTGGCGGCCCTGCCGCCGGAGGCTGAAGCGCTTCTCATCCACGACGGAGCCCGCTGCCTCGTGGAGCCGGATCTGATCAGCCGCTGCGCCGCCGCGGCCGCCCGGGGGGAGGCCGTGATCGCCGCGGTGCCGGTGTCGGACACGATCAAGCGGGTGGCGGCCGACGGCACCATCGAGGACACCCCCGACCGCCAGGTGCTCTGGGCGGCCCAGACTCCGCAGGGCTTCCCTCTGGCCCAGCTGCGCCGCGGCCATGCCACGGCAGCGGCCGAGGGTTGGAGTGTCACCGACGACGCCTCGCTGTTCGAGCGTCTGGGCTGGCCGGTGCGGGTGATCGAGGCCTCAGCCTCAAACATCAAGCTCACCACCCCGTTTGATCTCACCATCGCCGAGGCGGTGCTGGCTGCCCGCGGCGGTGGTTCCTAGAGCAGCAGGTTCAACTCGCCGCATTCCCCATCCAGGCGGCAGGGCACCCCCAGGGGCAGGGCGCCGTTGCCGGGATCATGGCCCACGGGCAGCCCCGCGAGGACGGGGATGCCGAGGTCGGCGGTGCGTTCGCGCAGCACATGCTCGAGGCTGAAGCGTTCACCTGCCGAGACCAGGGCTTCGTCGGGTTCCTCACAGCCCTGGAAGCTGCCGAAGCCGATCCCGGCCAGCTGCTGCAGCGCGCCACAGAGGCGCCAATGGGTGAGCATGCGCTCGATCCGGTACGGGGCTTCGCCCACGTCTTCCAGGATCAGCACTGCCCCCCGGAGATCGGGCAGGTGCTTCGTTCCCAGCAGATGGGTGGCCACGGTGAGATTGGCCACCAGCAGCGGACCTTCGGCCTGCCCGCCCCGCCATGGGATTCCCTGCAGCGCCCCCGGGGCTTCGCCGAAGAGCAGCCGGCGCAGCCGCTCCTGGCTCCAGGGCGGCTCGGCCGCCAGGGTGGTGACCATCGGGCCATGGACCGCTCCCCGCAGGCCACGGGCCTGCTGGGCCAGCAGCAGGGAGGTCACGTCGGAGAACCCCAGCAGCCAGCCCTCAGGCAGGGGCAGCGGCTGCTCCAGCAGGCGTGCTGCACCCCAGCCGCCGCGTACGCAGGCCAGCAGCCCGGCCGGCTCGACTGGAGCGGTCCGTTCGCCGGTGCCGGCCTCTCCACCCGGCAGCAGGTCGGCCAGCCGTTCATGATCCCGCCCCGCCAGGTAACCCCAGCGCCGCTCAGGAGTGAAGGGGAGCTCCACGTTCAGTCCCCAGCCCTCCAGCACGGCGATGCCCGCCTCCAGCCGCTGGCGCTCCGCCAGAGCGGAGCTGGCTGCCACCAGCCTCACCCGGTCCCCCGGCCGCAGGGGGGCTGGCAACCAGACGCTCATGCCCCGCGCCCCAGTACCAGGGCCAGGAGCAGCAGGGAGCCAAGCTGCACCTGGCGGCTGAAGTGCTCCCCGTAGCGGGAGCGCGGCGGCTGCCCCCGCAGGCGCCAGGCTTCCCGCTGCATGCCCGCCGCCGCCA
>NZ_JAYGIA010000093.1:0-20988 GCF_034931165.1 Synechococcus sp. BA-124 BA4
ACCTCACCGCCGCCGCCCGGGCCGGCGAACTCGATCCGGTGGTGGGGCGCGACACCGAGATCCGCCGGCTGATCCAGGTGCTCTCCCGGCGCAGCAAGAACAACCCGGTGCTGATCGGTGAGCCCGGTGTCGGCAAGACGGCCGTGGCCGAATCCCTGGCCCAGCGCATCGTGGCCGGTGAGGTGCCCGATGCCCTGAGGGGGCTGCGGCTGGTGGCCCTCGACCTGGGGGCCCTGATCGCCGGGGCCAAGTTCCGCGGCCAGTTCGAGGAGCGCCTGCGCAGCGTGCTGGCCGAGGTCCGCGACAACGACGGGGTGCGCGACAACGACGGGGAAGGCGGCCGGGCCGGCGGCGTGGTGCTGTTCATCGACGAACTGCACACGGTGGTGGGCTCCGACCGCTCCGGCGCCGATGCGGCCAGCATCCTCAAGCCCGTGCTGGCTCGCGGCGACCTGCGCTGCATCGGCGCCACCACCCCCGAGGACTACCGGCGCAGCATCGAGAAGGACCCGGCCCTGGAGCGACGCTTCCAGCAGGTGGTGATCCGCGAACCCGATGGCCCCACCTGCCTCGAGATCCTGCGGGGCCTGAAGGAGCGCTACGAGCTCCACCACGGCGTCACCATCACCGATGGGGCCCTGGTGGCGGCCTCCCGGCTGGCCTCCCGCTACATCAGCGACCGCTGCCTGCCGGATTCGGCCATCGACCTGATCGATGAGGCCGCCGCCAACCTGCGCATGGAGGCCACCTCCAAGCCCCAGGTGGTGGAGGCGGCTGAGGCGGAACTGCGGCGGGTGGAACTGGCGCTGCTGGCCGCCGAGGCGGCGCCCTTGGAGGAGCGCGTGCAGCTGCAGGAGCAGCGGCGCCTCGCCCACGAGCAGCTCGACCGCCTGCAGCGGCGCTGGGCGGGGGAACGGGAGCGCCTGGCCGAACTGCGTGAGCTGCTGCAGCAGGACGAGGACCTGCGCCATGCCATCGCCGAGGCCGAACGGGACGGGGACCTGGAGGAGGCGGCCCGGCTCCAGTACGACCAGCTGCACGGGGTGCAGCAGCGCCGGGCGGCCCTGGAGGCGGAACTGCAGAGCGATCCGATGCTGCGGGAGCAGGTGGAGGAGGGGGACATCGCCGATGTGGTGGCCCGCTCGACCGGCATCCCCATCCAGCGGCTGCTGGCCGGCGAACGCCAGAAGCTGCTGGAGCTGGAGCAGCGGCTCGGCGAGCGGGTGATCGGCCAGCCCGAGGCGGTGGCGGCGGTGGCGGCCTCGATCCGCCGCTCCCGCGCCGGCATGCAGGCCCCCACCCGGCCGGTGGGGTCGTTCCTGTTCCTGGGGCCCACGGGGGTGGGCAAGACGGAACTGGCCAAGGCCCTGGCGGCGGCCCTCTTCGATGAGGAGGAGGCCCTGGTGCGGCTCGACATGAGCGAATTCATGGAGCGCAACGCCGTCGCTCGCCTGGTGGGGGCCCCCCCCGGCTACGTGGGCTACGAGGAGGGCGGCCAGCTCACCGAGGCCGTGCGCCGCCGCCCCTATGCGGTGCTGCTGCTCGATGAGGTGGAGAAGGCCCACCCCGATGTCTTCAACCTGCTGCTGCAGGTGCTCGACGACGGCCGCCTCACCGATTCCCAGGGCCGCACGGTCGACTTCCGCCACACCGTGGTGATCATGACCAGCAACCTGGCCAGCCGCGCCATCCTCGAGCGGGCCCGCGCCGCCCCCGCCCCCGGCGGGCCGGGGGATCCTGGCTCCGAGGAGGGGGAGCAGGCCCGGGACTGCAGCCTCGATCGGGCGGTGGAGGAGGCCCTCGCGCGCCAGTTCCGGCCGGAGTTCCTCAACCGCATCGACGAGGTGATCCGTTTCCGTCCCCTTGCCCGCGCCGATCTGGAGCGGATCGTGCGGCTGCAGCTGGCGGAGCTGGCCCTGCTGCTGCGGGAGCAGCATCTGGAGCTGGAGATCGACGAGGCCGTCGTGGTGGCCCTGGCCGCCCAGGGCTACGAACCCGAATACGGGGCCCGGCCCCTGCGCCGGGTGCTGCGGCGCCGCATCGAGAACCCCCTGGCCACCGAGCTGCTGGAGGATCACTTCACGGCGGCCAGGGGGGTGCGGCTGGAGCTCGCCGGCCCCGGGGAGACGGGCTTCCGCTTCGTTCCCCTGGCGGACACCCGGGAGGGACGTCCGGTAGGGTGATCGTTTGTCGATGTCTGCCGACACCTGGGCAGCCATCGCCATCCACACCGTGGACCCCATCCCCCCTGCCACCACCACCACGAGCAGTCCCGACGGGCCCCTGGCCCGCCGGAACGGCGCGTCCGAGCCCGACGAAGGTCCGGATGGCTTCCCCTCCGAGGAGAAGGAGCCCACCGGCTTCGTGGCGATGACGCTCGCGGAGCTGCGCAAGGTCGTCTGGCCGAGCCGTCAGCAGCTGTTCAGCGAGTCGGTGGCGGTGATCCTGATGGTGAGCCTTTCGGCCGCGGCGATCGCCGCGATCGACCGCTTCTACCACTGGGGATCGGCCCAGATCTTCCGTTGATGACCCTTCCCCTGCCTGCCGTGCCTGAGACCGAACCGGACGCCCCCGAGGTGCTGGAGCTCCCCGCCGAGGGCACTGATCCCGCTGGGGAAGCCATCGACCTCGCCGCCGAGGGCGGTGCCGAGGCGGCCGAAGCCGCAGAAGCCGCCAAACCCCAGGTGGCCCGCTGGTTCGCGGTCCAGGTGGCCTCCAGCTGTGAGAAGAAGGTCAAGGCCACCCTGGAGCAGCGGGCCGTCACCCTGGGGGTGAGCAACCGGATCCTGGAGATCGAGATCCCCCAGACCCCCGGGGTGAAGCTCAAGAAGGACGGCAGCCGCCAGTCGATCGAGGAGAAGGTGTTCCCCGGCTACGTGCTGGTGCGGATGGTGCTCGATGAGGACACGATGATGGCGGTGCGCAGCACCCCCAACGTCATCAACTTCGTGGGCCAGGAGGAGCGCCGCGCCACCGGCAAGGCCCGCGGCCACATCCGGCCCCGGCCCCTCAGCCGCCAGGAGGTCGACCGCATCTTCAAGCGTGCCGCCGAGAAGAAGCCCGTCCTCAAGGTCGACCTCACCGAGGGCGATCAGATCCTCGTCACGGCCGGTCCGTTCAAGGACTTCCAGGGCGAGGTGATCGAGGTCTCCGGCGAACGCAGCAAGCTGAAGGCCCTCCTGTCGATCTTCGGCAGGGAGACCCCGGTCGAGCTCGAGTTCTCCCAGATCAGCAAACAGAGCTGATCGAGCGGCGGCCGCCTCCCTGCGGAGGGCGGCCCCGGGCGGTCCCACACCGGGCCGCCATCCCGCCGGGCCGGCCACCGCCCCGGCGATCCGCAAGCCTCCCGCAAGGGAGTTTCGTCCCGCACTCCCGCAAGGGAGTTTCGTCCCCCAGCCCAGCCGATGGCCAAGAAAGTCGTAGCTGTGATCAAGCTGGCCCTCCAGGCCGGCAAAGCGAACCCCGCACCACCGGTGGGCCCTGCCCTCGGTCAGCACGGGGTCAACATCATGGCGTTCTGCAAGGAGTACAACGCCCGCACCCAGGAGAAGGCCGGGTACGTGATCCCGGTGGAGATCTCGGTCTTCGAAGACCGCAGCTTCACCTTCATCACCAAGACCCCGCCCGCCTCGGTGCTGATCTCCAAGGCCGCCGGCATCGACAAGGGTGCCGCCACGTCCGCCAAGGGCGCGGTGGGTGCCATCAGCCGTGCCCAGCTCGAGGAGATCGCCAAGACCAAGCTGCCCGACCTCAACTGCACCAACGTTGAATCGGCCATGCGGATCATCGAAGGCACCGCCCGCAACATGGGCGTGGCCGTCAAGGACTGACCGCCAGCGGTCATCGTTCCACCTCGCCCACCTCTCCGCTCACCTCTCTGGGGGAGACCGATCACGGTCGTCCGCACCCCTTACCGTCATGACAAAAGTCTCCAAACGCTTCACCGCCCTCGCCGCCAAGGTCGAGGACCGCTCCTACGAACCGCTCGAGGCCCTCGAGCTGGTCAAGGACACCGCCACCGCCAAGTTCGACGAGACGATCGAAGCCCACGTGCGCCTGGGCATCGACCCCAAGTACACCGACCAGCAACTGCGCACCACCGTGGCCCTGCCCCACGGCACCGGCCAGACCATCCGCATCGCCGTGATCGCCCGGGGCGAGAAGGTGGCCGAGGCCAAGGCCGCCGGTGCCGACCTGGCCGGCGACGATGAGCTGGTCGACCAGATCGCCGGTGGCGCGATCGACTTCGATCTGCTGATCGCCACCCCCGACATGATGCCGAAGGTGGCCAAGCTCGGCCGGGTGCTGGGTCCCCGCGGCCTGATGCCGAACCCCAAGGCCGGCACCGTCACCACCGATCTGGGCGGCGCCATCAGCGAGTTCAAGGCCGGCAAACTGGAGTTCCGGGCCGATCGGGCCGGCATCGTCCACGTGCGGTTCGGCAAGGCCAGCTTCCCCACCGCCAAGCTGCTGGAGAACCTCAAGGCCCTGCAGGAAACCATCGACCGCAACAAGCCCAGCGGTGCCAAGGGCCGCTACTGGAGGAGCCTGTACGTCGCCTCCACCATGGGACCCTCGGTGCAGGTCGACTTCGCCGCTCTCCAGGACATCAAGCAGGAGAGCTGAGCGCCCGCCGTGCCTGCGTCGTCCTGGGTGCGGATCGGTGGCTGGGTGGCGGTGCCGCTCACGCTGCTGACGCTGGGGTGGGGCCTGTTCTCCAGGTCCCATTCCACCCCCAAGACAGCGCAGATTGCGGACGCCACCACCCGGCGCGACGCGCCGACCAAGGCTCCGGTCACCTTCGTGGGTGATTCGCTCACGGCCCAGGGCGACTGGCAGGCCGCCTTCCCGGATCGGGTGGTGTTCAACCAGGGCATCAGCGGCGACACCAGCTTCCAGTTGATGGCCCGCCTGCCGGAGATCCGCCGGACCGGTGCCGGCACTTACCTGGTGATGGTGGGGATCAACGACATCGTCTGGGGCTACGACCCCGGCCGGATCGCCGCCCGGATCCAGTGGCTGCGCACCGGGCTCCAGATCGGCACCGGGGCGCGGGTGATCATCCAGTCCACGATTCCCTGCGCCCGCTTCCGCTGCGGTGCCGATGGCGTGCGCCGGGTGGCCGAGCTCAATGAGCGGCTCGCCCGCCGGACGCCTCCCCGTGATTTCGTCGATCTGACCCCGGTGATGGCGGATGGCGATGGCCTCAGGCGGGCCTACACGGTGGATGGCGTCCATCTCAATGCCGCCGGCTATGCCCGCTGGGTGGCACGACTGCGGGAGCTGGGCCTGCCGTGATGTAGGTTCAAGAACTGGATTCGTCCAGAAGGGCACGCGCCCCACCCAAGACAGCAGGTCGTCAGGGTCGCCGATTCCGGTCGGTCGTTCACTGCCGTAAGTCCTGCCGAGGTTCACGCGATTGGTTTTTGCCTGGGCTGGGGTCTCCAACGGAGTCCAACAGATCGGAGCGGAGCGATGAGCGGCCTCGAAGCCACCCCGCGAGGGGAGGCCGTCCGGACCGCGTTCCCTGCTTGTTCCCCCGATCCGATCCACCTCCTATGGGCCGCACGCTGGAGAACAAGCAACAGATCGTCGAAGAGCTCAAGGGGCTCCTCGGTGAAGCCGAAATGGCGCTGGTCCTTGATTACAAGGGCCTGACCATCAAGGAGATGACTGATCTGCGGACCCGTCTGCAGGCCAGCAACGGTGTGTGCAAGGTGACCAAAAACACCTTGATGCGCCGTGCCATCGATGGTGACAGCGCCTGGTCGGATCTCGATTCCCTGCTCACCGGCACCAACGCCTTCGTCCTGGTCAAGGGCGATGTCGGCGGTGCGGTGAAGGCCCTGCAGTCCTTCCAGAAGGACAGCAAGAAGTCGGAAGTGAAGGGAGGCCTTTTCGAAGGCAAGCTCCTCTCCGCCGACGACATCCAGGCCATCGGGGATCTGCCCTCCAAGGAGGTGCTCATGGCCCAGATCGCCGGTGCGATCAATGGCCTGGCCACCAAGCTGGCTGTGGGCATCAACGAGGTTCCGTCCGGTCTCGCCAGGGCGCTCAAGCAGTACGCCGAATCCGGCGAAGGCTGAGTTCGCACCCCGCGAACCCCTGGGTTCCACCGATCCTCCCGTTCTGTTGCTGATTCCCCCCCATGTCCGCTACCACCGACCAGATTCTCGAACAACTGAAAACCCTCTCCCTGCTTGAGGCTTCCGAGCTCGTCAAGCAGATCGAAGAGGCCTTCGGCGTGTCCGCCGCCGCTTCCGCCGGCGTCGTCATGGCCGCCGCCGCCCCCGGCGCTGCCGCCGAGGCCGTCGAGGAGCAGACCGAATTCGACGTCATCCTCGATGGCTTCGATCCGGCCGCCAAGATCAAGGTGCTCAAGGCCGTCCGCGAGGCCACCGGCCTCGGCCTGGGCGAAGCCAAGGCCCTTGTCGAAGCCGCTCCCAAGGCCGTCAAGGAAGGCATCTCCAAGGCCGATGCCGAAGCTCTCAAGAAGAGCATCGAAGAAGTGGGTGGCAAGGTCTCCATCAAGTGACCCGCCCTCGTCGGGCCTCCAGGCCCGGCAACCCTCCGTCTTTCCCAGCCGGTCCTTCGGGGCCGGCTTTTTGATGGTGGATGGCCTTGTTGCGTGGCGTGGACCGCGCCCCTGCCGGAACCATCGATGGATTCAAAACATAAAAAAGAGCCCCGCCGAAGGCAGGGCTCTGGAGATGGAACGATTCCGGGAGTCTGTCCTCGTTTCGACCCTGGAAGAGCGTCCTTCACTCCTCACCAGATCAGATTAAGTGAGGGGGAAGGCCGGTGAGGGGTAAGGAGTCCGGTGATTCAACTGGTCCCGGACCGGGGCCCGAGGCGGGATCCAGCGGCGGGGTCAGAGCCCTCCACCATTGGCTTCGGTGTAGGGAATGACCTGGAGGGCGATCGCCCGACCGGAGCGGTCGGAACCCATGCTGTCCTCGCGCTGGTCGAGCAGCGGCAGGGTGGCGGCCATGCCGGGGAGTTCGGCCTGGCCCGGGGGACGCCGGAACGTCTGGCCGCCGCCAGAGCGGGCAATCAGCTGCTCCAGGGGGGCCGGACTGGCGAAGTAGAGGTGGGACAGGGACCGCTGCTCGTAGGTGCGGCGTTTGAGATCCCAGCCGGGTTCGAGCGTGAGGGACACGAAGCCGTCGCGATCGCGACGGGGCACCTCAGCCCTGCCCACCACCAGGACGGCGGCATTGCTGGGGGAGACGGCCTGCAGCTCCAGGCGGGATCCCACCTGCTGCACCTGCAGGCGGTAGGTGGTGCCCAGGTCCTGGTCGGCGACCCGCAGGGAATAGCCGTTGCTGTCCAGGTAGCGATTGCAGATGCCGGTGTAGTCGAACCGGTTCAGGGTCGGATCCACCAGCCCGTCCGGGCGGGCCTGCCAGCAGGAGGGCTGGGCGGCCAGCTGCTCCAGCACCAGGAGGGTCCATTCACTGTTGCCCACAGGCCTGGCCAACACGGCAAAGCGATTGGCGTCAACCTCCGTGGTCTGGAAGAGGCCGGCGGCGATGGCCAGCCTGGGCTGCACCATCGGCAGGCCGGCTCCGGCCAGGGCCAGGCCCGCCAGGGCCAGGTAGGTTCGCTGCATGGGAAACCTCCAGGACCCGGGCGTTCTCCGGGAGAGAGGATCTAATTCAAGCGATGCTGTCAAGGGGACTCCATGGGTGATCGTCCGGTGCGGGTAGTGGCCGCCGCCTGCGACGGGGCCTGCAGCGGCAACCCCGGCCCGGGCGGCTGGGGTGCCCTGCTGCGCTTTGAGAACGGCTCCCGGCGCGAGCTGGGGGGGGCGGCCCCGGCCACCACCAACAACCGGATGGAACTCACCGCCGCCCTGGCGGTGCTGGAGGCCCTGCGGGATCTGCCGCGCCATCCGGATCTGGTGCTGCGCACCGACAGCCGTTACCTCATCGATGGCTTCGAGAAGTGGATGGCCGGCTGGAAGCGCAAGGGCTGGCGCACCGCCTCCGGTGGGGCCGTGCTCAACCGCGACCTCTGGGAGCTGCTGGATGCCGCCCGGCTGCCGGGGCTGGCCCTGCGCCATGTGCGCGGCCATAGCGGTGATCCGGACAACGACCGCTGCGATGCCATCGCCGTCGCCTATTCCCGTGGCCAGGCCCCGACCCTGGCGGTCGAAAGCCGGTCTGACGTCGCCCCGGAGGCGGTGGCGGCGGCAGAGACGGTGGCCGTTCCTGACGCCGTCGATCGGGCCCCCCGGTCGCTGCAGGAGCTGCTTTCCCGCCTGGAGCTGGCCGATCGGCTCGCGGCGGGCGGGTACAGCCTGCGGGCCGTGGAGCTCGCTCGGTTGCTGGAGGTGCCCACCGCCACCCTCGAGGGGAAACAGGATCCCTGGCACTGGCGCGACTGGCTCGTCAGACCGCTGGGCAATGGGAGCTGGCGCCTGGAGCGCGGCGCGGGAGGATTGGCCAGGCCGCAGTGAGGAGACAGGGATGCCGCAGGAGCAATCGGCCGGCGGCGGCCAGGTGGGAACCGGCGCTCTCTATGCCCGGTTCGTCGAGCCGCTGTTGCGCCGCGATGACGGTGCCGATGCCGAACAGCTGAGTCGACTGACCCTTCTGGCCCTGGGCCAGGCCTCCCTGCGGCGCCGCTGGCCGCTGGTCAGCGGCAGCCTGGCGGGGCTGGGGGCGGAGCTGCAGCGGCGGGATCCCCGCCTGGAGCAGACGCTGTTCGGCTGTCGCTTTGCCAACCCGGTGGGGCTGGCTGCGGGCTTTGACAAGAACGGGGTGGCGGCCGCGATCTGGCATCTGTTCGGTTTCGGTTTCGCCGAACTGGGCACCGTCACCTGGCAGCCCCAGCAGGGAAATCCCCGGCCGAGGCTGTTTCGGCTGGCCGAGGAGCGGGCCGCCCTCAACCGCATGGGCTTCAACAACGACGGGGCCAGAGGCGTGCGTCGAACCCTGGAACGCCAGGATCTGCCCCCGCCGGGGCAGCGGCCCGCGGTGCTCGGGATCAACCTCGGCAAATCGAAGGCTGTGTCGCTGGAGATGGCCCCCGACGATTACGCCGCCTCCCTGGAGTTTCTGGCCCCCCTGGCCGATTACGCGGTGGTCAACGTCAGCTCGCCCAACACTCCGGGGCTGCGTGATCTGCAGGAGGAGGCCCAGCTCAGGCGGCTGGTGGAGCGTCTGCGGCGCCTGCCGGCCTGTCCGCCCCTCTTGGTGAAGATCGCCCCCGATCTCGAAGATGATGCCATCGATACCATTGCCAGACTCGCCTATGAGGAGGGTCTGGCCGGCGTGATCGCCGTGAACACGTCGGTTCACCGACTCGGACTGGAAGGGCGCCGGTTGGAGGCCACGGGGGTCACCCTTGCCGAGGAAACCGGAGGGTTGAGCGGCCGGCCCCTGCGGCGGCGGGCCGTGGAGGTGCTGCGACGGTTGCGGGCGACCGCAGGTCCGGCTCTGCCGCTGATCGGTGTGGGTGGCATCGACTCGGCGGAGTCCGCCTGGGAGCGGATCAGTGCTGGAGCCTCGCTGATCCAGATCTACACGGGTTGGATTTACGAAGGCCCTGCACTTGTGCCATCGATTCTGGAGGGATTGACACGCCAGCTCGATCGCCATGGCTGCCGGACGCTTTCTGAAGTTGTAGGTTCGGGGATGCCTTGGCTCCCATAATTCGGTAGGTTTCGCAAGCATCGGATCGGAGCCTTGGCTTTTTCTGGTCTGATTGGCTTCAAAGATGATCTGGATGATCGTCTGCGACCGATCCGCGCGCAGCTCTTTCCGCGTCAACTGCTGCTGGAGCTTCAAGACGACGCCCTGATGGGCCAGGTTCTCAGGGGCGGCGGCCCGGAGCCGGTGAGCATCGATCTGCCGTTGCCACCGCTCACCTGCCTGGATGGCCAGCCCCTGGAGAAGGAGCCCCTGGGTGATCTGATCGGCGATCTGCTGGTGCGGGATGGGCTGCTGGATGCCGTCGTCCTGGCCTCACTCCCCGAGGGGGCCGTGGAGTGGCGCGTCATCGACTGGCCCCTGGAGGCCATCCCCGACGACCCGATTGAGGCGCTGCGCACGATCGACCCGACCCTCAGTTTCGGGGTGCCCCTGGCCGAAGCGACCATCGATCTGAGGCCCCTGCCGGGAGCCACCCCGCGCATGTTGCTGGCCGTGGCCTCCAAGAAGCTGGTGGAGGACTGGATTGAGGTCTTCAACCTGGCCGGTGCCCAGCTCGAGCGGCTGGCCCCGCCCCAGTCCTGCCGCCTGGCGGCGGTGACCGCACTGCTGCAGCAGGCCCCTGATGATCAACTCACCCTGCTGATCCATCCGTTGCCGGCTGGGGGGCGGTTGCTCCTGCTTCGCCGGGCCGAGCCGGTCTTCGACTGGTCCCTGCCGCAAGCGGACGACGATCTGGTGGGAGAAGTGAACCGCTGCGAGGCCTTCTATCGTCGCCACGATCCTTCCGTGCGTCGCCTTCGGCTGCTGCTCAGTGCTCCCCTTCCATGCCAGGACCGCCTCCAGGATGCGCTGGGGGTGAGGGCTGAAATCCTTACCCCTGAGCCCTTCGGCTCCCTGGTCCTCCAGGGTCTGGCGATGGCGGAGCCCGCCCGATGACGGTTCCCCTTGACCTGCTGCGGGAGCGGCGCAAGGAACTCGGCCAGGAGAGCATGGTCTCCGCCCTGCTCGAACAGCGCCCCCTGTTGCTGCGGGGCGCCCTGATCGGTGCGGTCGTTCTGGGGGCGGCGGTGGTCTCCACGGCCCTGGTGTACTTCCGTTTTCAGTACGTGACACTCCAGACCGCCCAGCTTGTCCGGTTCGAAGCGGAGTCGACCCAGCTGCAGGCCGAGATGGTGGCCAGCAAGACAAAGCTTGATCAGCTCACCGCCACGAATCTCCGCCTGACTGAAGGCCTCACCACCCTTCGGACCTCCTCGGCGCTTCTGGCCGATCTGCAGTTGCGCACCCCCGAGGGCGTTCAGCTCCAGAGTGTGCAAGTCGCGGGTCAGAACCTGGTGCTGAAGGGACAGGCCCTGGATCCGCTGGCCTTTGCCCGCATCAATGCCTTGCAGCTGGAGCTGGCCAGCTCCCCGCTGCTGAAAACCAAGGCAGTGACGCTCGTCAAGCTGGAGCGGGTCCCGGCCGCCGCCGCGACAGCGGCGGCGTGCTCCGCCGCGGTGCGGGAAGCGGCTTCCAGATCGGGTTCCGACATGGTCAGGCCGCCTCCCCCGCGTCAACCGGCCGCGCCTTACTGCGCGGCGTCCTCCTGGTCTGCGAAGCACAGATAGCGCGTGCGGTGAATATGGTTGGCGTTGTCCACCCAGCCGGTGACGGACGGGCTTACCAGCGCGCGGTTCACCAGATAGTGGATCGGCATGATGGGCTGTTCGTCGAGCAGGATCTGCTCGGCCTCGGCCATCATGCGGCCGCGCGCCTCGAGGTCCAGCTGCTGGTTGGCCAAGGCCACCCGCTCGTCAAACTCGGCGTTGGTGAAGCGCGAATAGTTCATCGGGATGGAGCGGCTCTCCCCCAGGAAGAGGAAGTTGTAGACGTCGTTATAGTCGGCGATCCAGCCGCCATCGCCGACCTCGAAATCACCGGCGCGCATGTTGGCGTAGTGAATCTGCGCCTCGGCGCCCACGATCTCGGCGCGCACCCAGGGGGCGATCTCCGCCCAGTCACGCTGCACCACCGGCGCCACGCGCGGATTATCGCCCGAGGTGCGGTAGCCGAAGGTGAACCGCAGGGGATTGTCCGGGCCGAAGCCGGCCTCTTCGAGCAATTCGCGGGCGCGGGCGCGGCGCTCGTCCATGGACAGATCCGCCCAGCGGATCCGCGCCGTCGACGGATAGTCCGCGATGGTCGGCGGCACGAAGCTGTAGGCGGGATCCTCGCCCGAGCGGCGGATCTCGTTGACGATGAACTCCCGGTCGATGGCCATCGACAGCGCATTGCGCACGCGCGCGTCGTTGAAGGGCTCGATGGCGGTGTTAAACGAGAAATAGGTCAGGCCCATATAGGGGTGGACGCGGACATAATCGGGGATCTGCTGGCGCAGGAATTCCAGGTTCTGGCCGGCGAAGTCAGCATTCACATCCATCTCGCCATTGCGCACACGCCGTTCGGCGGCGGCGTTGTCGACCATCGGATAGAAGAACACCTCGTCAATGCAGACATTCTCATTGTCCCAGAAATTGGGATTGCGGCGCAGATGGACAAAGTCGTTCGCGCGCCAGTTCACCAGGGTGTAGGCGCCATTGGTCTGGATGTTCTGCGGCTGGATCCAGGCGTCCCCGAAACGCCCCACCACATGGGCGGGCAGCGGGAAGGTGGTGTAGTGGGTCAGAAGCCCCGGCAGATAGGGTGCGGGAAACTCCAGATCAATGCGCAGCGTGCGGTCGTCCAGCGCGGTCACGCCCAGCGTCTCGGGCGGATTGTTCTCGGGGTCGAAATTGACGTTGCGCGCATTGCGGATCGGGTAGAGGACCTTGGAGTATTCAGACAGGGTGAGCGGATTGAGGATGCGGCGGAAGCCGAACACGAAATCGTGCGCCGTCACCGGTTCGCCGTCGCTCCACTGCGCCTCGCGCAAGGTGAAGGTCCAGCTCAGCCCGTCCTCGGATATCTCCCAGGTATCCGCCATGCCCGGAATTGGCGAGCCGTCGGGGGCTTCGGTGAACAGGCCGATGAACATGTCTCCGATAATGTTGTTCTCCCACACGCCCTGGGCCTTGTGCGGGTCCAGCGACAGCGGCTCGGCGTTATTGCCGCGATGGAGCACCACAGAATCCGGATCACCGCCGCCGGAACGGTCGCCGCAGGCAGCCAGCGTCAGCGCCGCAGCGCCCGCAGCCGTGAGCAGGATCAGACGTCGGGTCAGTGTCATCAAGGCGGTCTCCTCCATGGATGGGCCGGCGCGTCGCGCGCCGTGTCCGCGCCAGGCGCGGCGTGTGTGGTGACGTGGCCATCAGTCCCTTATTGGTCTGATCAGCCGACGCATAGTATTGTCATAACGCGAAGCTGTCCGGAACACGAATCCGGAGCGGCCGCTGCCGCCCGGCGCCGTGCGACCGCGCAGGGCTCTTGACGTGACGCGACTGTCCTAGAGGACTGTAGGTGAATGCAAGCTAAACCGGTGGACCTGACGATGGCTGTAACTCGCTTCGCCGCCGCCCTGTTGATGGGCGCCGCCCTGACCGTTCCTCCAGCCCTGGCCCGGCAGGACGAGCCGCCCTCGCCCGCCTACGCCGCGCTGATCGCCTGCCGCGCCGTGCAGGCCGAGCCCGAGCGCTTCGCATGTCTCGAGCGCGAACTGGCCCGCTTCGCAGAGGCTGTCGACGCCGGACGGGTCGTGGTGATCGAACGTGAAGCGGTGCGCGCGCTCGAGCGCGAAAGCTACGGCATCACCATGCCGGGCGTGCAGCGCCTGACCTCGCTGCTGCGCCGCGGCGGCGCGGGCGATGGCGAGGCCGAGACCGAAACGCTGGAGGACGGCAGCCAGATCGTCTACCGGGCCGATGGCGGGGTTGACGAGATGCGCGCCCTGCCGGTGGCAGAGGTGAGCTATGATCGCGCCGGCAAGGCCGTGGTGACGCTCGCCAACGGGCAGGTCTGGGTCCAGACTGACTCGACCTCGTTCGGCAGAGTGACCCGGGCGCGGCTGGAGGAGGGCCTGACCGCCGACCTTCTGCCGGGCGCGATGGGGTCGCACTTCATGACACTGAGCCACCATCCCCGGCGATTCCGGGTGAGACGCACCGACTGAAGCAATTGTGGAAGGATTTCCCATGGCCCTGCCTGTCCGCCTTCGCCGAACGTCCGGCCGCCTGGCTGCAGCCTGCCTCATGCTCGGCGCCGCGCCGGCCGCCTTCGCCGACACGCCGCTCGATCCGATTCTGGCGTGCCGCCAGATCGAGGACGCTCAGGCCCGGCTCGCCTGTTTCGACCAGGCCGCAGACGCGCTGGCCCAAAACGTGGACACCGGCAGCGTCGTTGCTGTGGACAGCGCCGAGATTGAAGCGGTCGAGCGTGAGGGATTTGGCCTGAACATGCCCAGCCTGCCGCGGCTGTCATCCCTGTTTGCCTGGCGTGGCGACGCGCCGGACGGGCCAGAGCGTCCCGCGCAGGCTGAGGCCATGGGGCCGCTCGCGAGCGCGGAAGCCGCTGGCGACGCCCAGGTGATCGAGCGGCGCGAAGACGGTCAGATCCACATGATCGAACTGATCATCGACCGCGTCTCCATCCATGGCTACAACACAAGCCGCTTCCACATGACCAACGGACAGGTCTGGGAGGTCACCGATGCCATGCGCGTCGACGTGCCGCGCAGGCGCGACGGCGAGGTGCTCACGGCGCAGATACGGCGCGCGGGCGCAGGCGGCTTCTTCCTGCGCATCAATGGCGAAGGCCGGGCGATGCGGGTGCGCCGGCTGGAATAGCCGCCGGCCCGGCGGGCGGCGCGATCAGCGGTCCTTGGGATCGATCGCGTCGCGCAGCCCGTCGCCGATGAAGTTGAAGCAGAACAGGGTCAGCATCATGGTCGCCGCCGGGAAGAGCAGCGTCCAGTTGGCGATCTCCATGTCGCGCGCGCCGCTGGCGATGAGATTGCCGAGCGAGGTCAGCGGCTCCTGCACGCCAAGGCCAAGGAAGCTCAGGAAGCTTTCCGCCAGGATCACCACCGGAATAGTCAGGGTGACGTAGACCACCACCGGCCCCAGCACGTTGGGCACGATATGGCGCCGGATGATGGCTGACTGGCTGACGCCCGCAGCCTGCGCGGCCTCCACGAACTCCATGGCGCGTAATGAGATGGTCTGGCCGCGCACGATGCGCGCCATGGTCAGCCACTCCACCGCGCCGATGGCGACGAAGATGAGGATGATGTTTCGTCCGAAGACGACCATCAGGATGATCACGAAAAAGATGAAGGGCAGCGCATACAGCACGTCGACGATGCGCATCATGATCTGATCGACGCGCCCGCCGAGAAAGCCGGCGGTAGCGCCCCAGACAACACCGATCACCAGCGATACGGCGGTGGCCACGACGCCGACCAGCAGAGACATGCGCAAGCCCACCATGGTGCGCGCGAACAGATCGCGCCCCTGCGCATCGGTCCCGAAGATATGCCAGTTCTCCAGCGTCGGGGGGATTTGCACCCGGTCGCGATAGATCTCGCCACTGTCATGGATCCAGAGGAACGGGCCGGCGAAGGCCAGCAGCACCAGTATCCCCAGGACGATCATGCTCGCGACGGCGGCCTTGTTGCGCAGCAGGCGCGCGCGCGCATCGTCCCAGAGGGAGCGGCCCTGGATCGCGCTCTTTTCGAGCAGGTCGGACTTCTCCGATGGAGTGGACGTGAACACCATCAGTCGTACTTCACTTTCGGGTTAAGCGCCGCGTAGAGCAGATCCGCCACCAGATTGAGCAGGATGATGAGGCTGGCGTAGAGAATCACCACCCCCATCACGACGGTGTAATCGCGCTGCAGCGCGGCGAAGACGAATTGGCGCCCGATGCCGGGCAGCGAGAATACCTGTTCAATCACGATGGAGCCGGTGAGCAGCGCCGCCGCCGCCGGGCCGATATAACTCACCAGCGGCAAAATCGCGCTGCGCATGGCGTGGCGCACGATCACCGTCCCGGCCGACAGCCCCTTGGCGCGCGCCGTGCGGATATAGTTGGAGCGGAGCACCTCGATCATCGAGGCGCGCATCAGGCGCGAGATGATGGCGATCTGCGGCAAGGCGAGCGTCGCCACGGGCAGGATCAGCCGGTCGACGGTCATGCCAAGGCGTGGATCAAGACCGCCTGACGGCAGCCAGCCGAGATAGATTCCCACCACCAGCGACAGGACCGGGCCCACGACAAAGGGCGGAATGACAATGCCGACGGTGGCGAAGCCGACCACGCCGAAATCGGCCGATGTATTCTGGCGCAGGGCGGCGATGGAGCCGAGGAGCGACCCGACCATCAGCGCCAGCGCGATCGACAGCAGCCCGATCGTGGCCGAGACCGGAAAGCCTTCTGCAATGATGTCCGCGACGTCCTTGTCGCGGAACTTCAGGGACGGACCCAGATCGCCGCGGGCCAAACCCGCAAGATAATCAAGGTATTGCTTCCACACCGGCTGGTCCATGCCGTACGCTGCCAGAATGTTCTGGCGAATCTGTTCGGGCATGGGTTGTTCAAGATCGAACGGCCCGCCCGGCGCGATGCGCATCATGAAGAACGCCACCGTGATCACGACCAGCACCGTGGGCACGGCGACAAGCAGGCGGCGGGCGATGTATCCGATCATACGGTGCAAATTCGACTTTTGAGACGGACGGAAAGAGGTTTGTGGTCGCTGCGTCCGGCCCGATCAAGGGCAGCCCGCAGTCGGGTGTAGTCAAGCACACAAAAGGTCAAGCTCCCAAATCTCCAGCGGTGTGTATCGCCGACACGCTGGCATTGTGATTGTGAATTGGGGCTGAAGCGGGCGCCGGCGCCCCGGCTTCTGACGAACCCGCCGCCGCCCGCACCACGATCACCGCCAGCATGGCCAGCGCCGCCATGCGCAGCCGTGCGCTCAGCCACATCACCGCTGTACCGAACCTGCGCCCCATGATGGCCTCCGCTCGCTCCGCCCCGGCCCACGTCCAAAGCAAGCGCCGGGCCAGCGAGCCGCTCACAGCCACTTGAGTTGCGCGGGCGGGCGGACGGCATAGAGTGCGCACGGGACCAGGGAGGCCCGTCCATGCATCCGCGAGCCTGGTGGCATGACTTTGCGCTGGACGGCGCGGCGTTGCGCGTGCGCGCGACGGGGGTGCGCGTGCCGTTGTCGCCTGCGGTGCTGAGCGATTTCGCGCACTGGACGCCGTATTTCCTGGCCGTCAAATCCCTGGAGGCCGAGGTGGTGCGCGACGGGCCGCGCATCGGTTTTGCGCCGCATGCGCCAAGGCCCTGGTTCCTGATCTGGGCGGCGGCGCGCCTGTCCGGCCTGCGCCTGGCGCGCAGCCGTGACGACACCGACATCCTGTTTCATTTCGAGGACGCCACCTACAGCGCGCGCCCTGAGGGGTGGACAGGCGCGGGGATGAATCTCGACTGCGCCGACATCTCCAAATCGCGCGTGGCGCAGGTGTTCGAGGCGGCGTTCGGCCGCACCCTCGCCGTTGATCCTGAACGCCCTGGCGCGCCGTTTGTGGACAAGTCGGAGACAAACGCCGCCCATGACGGGACGGTGCGCACGGGCCCGGTGACACGCGCGCCCGGGCGTTGTTACCAACGCCTAATCGATACGGTCGCGCCGGACGGGATGGCTGAAGATCTGCGCTGCGTGACGGTCGGCGGACAGATCGCGTCCGTGTTCGTCAAGCGCCGCCCCGCCGCGAGACGGTTCGAGAATCATAACGCCGAGGTGCGCCTGACAGCGCCCGAGGCGGTGTTCAGCGACGCGGAGCGCCGCCAGATCGCCGGCTTCTGTGCGCAGCTGCGGCTCGACTGGGGCGGGCTGGACGTGCTGAGGGACCGCAGGACGGGCGATATCTGGATCGTCGACGCCAACAAGACCGATATGGGGCCGCCCGTCTCCCTGCCCCTGCGCGACAAGCTGACCGCCACCCGGCAGATCGCAGCGCAGCTGCGGCTCCGTTGCGAAACCCTTCTGCAGACGAGCCCCGCTTCATGATCGATTTTGTCCATCAGCTTGATGTCACCTATGCGGCCGCCGAGACGCTTTCGCCTCTGGTGCGGCGGGTCATTGCGCGCAATCCCGGACCCTTCACCTATACCGGGACCGGCGTGTTCATCATCGGTCATGGCGAGGTGGCGGTGATCGATCCCGGCCCGCACCTGGCCGAGCATGAAGCGGCGCTGGACGCCGCGCTGGACGGCGAGCGGGTGACCCATGTTCTGGTCACCCACCACCACATGGACCACAGCCCCCTCGCCCACCCGCTGGCGCGCAAGCATGGCTGCCAGGTGTACGCGATGAGCCCGAAGCCGGGCGAAAGCGCGGACACCGAAGTGCGCCTGGAGGCCGGCGATGACGCCAGCTTCCGGCCCGATCTTGAGGTCGCCGACGGGGACGTGTTCACCGGGCCGGGCTGGACCCTGACCGCGATGCACACGCCCGGCCACACCGCCAATCATGTCTGTTATGCGCTGGCCGAAGAGCAGACGCTGTTCTCCGGCGACCATGTCATGGGCTGGTCCACCTCGGTCGTCAGCCCGCCGGGGGGCCATATGGGCGATTATCTGGCGAGCCTGGAACGGGTGCGCGACGCGCAGTTCAAGCTGATCCGTCCCACCCATGGACCGGCGATCGAGACGCCGCAGTCTTTCCTCTCGGCCTATATCGGCCACCGGCGCGCGCGCGAACGCCAGATCCTGGGCCACCTCGCCGCCGGGCCGCAGGGCATACGTGCGCTGGTGGCCTCGATGTACGCCCATGTCGACACACGGCTGCACCCGGCGGCGGCCCATTCGGTGCTGGCCCACCTCATCCATCTGCACGAGCAGGGAAAGGTCAGGTGCGACGGCGCGCCCGCGCTCGACAGCGAATTTGCGCTTTCCTGACGCCAGCCCCCCTGTTCAGCAACCGCACGATCTGCATCATGGCGCCCCATGAACACTGATGCGCTCGACGCCCTCACATCCGCCCTGCCGCCCGCCAGCTGGAGCCTCGATCCCGACGAGATCGCGCCCCATGCGCGCGACTGGCGCGGACGGTTTCAGGGATCGGCGCCCCTGCTCCTGAAACCGGCCAGCACGGCGGAGGTGGCGCGCATTCTCGACATCTGCCACGCGCGCCGCATCGCGGTGCTGCCCCAGGGCGGCAATACCGGGCTGGTGGGCGGATCGACGCCCCTGGGCGAGGTGGTGATCTCGATGAAGCGGATGAACGCCGTGCGCGCGGTCGACCCGGCCAACGATTCGCTGACCTGCGAAGCGGGCGCCATACTGGAAACCGTGCAGACCGCCGCGCAGGCGGCGGGCCGGCTCTTCCCGCTCTCGCTGGGCGCGCAAGGCTCGGCGATGATTGGCGGGCTCATCTCCACCAATGCCGGCGGCGTGCATGTGCTTCGCTATGGCATGATGCGCGAGCTGGTCCTGGGGCTTGAGGCCGTGCTGCCGGGCGGTCAGCTGCTGTCGGACCTGGCGGGCCTGCGCAAGGATAATACCGGCTATGATCTCAAACAGTTGTTCATCGGCGCCGAGGGCACGCTGGGCGTCGTGACGGCGGCGACGCTGAAGCTGTTCGCCCGCCCGGCCTCAACCTGTGTGGCGATCGCTGCGGTCGCCGATCCGGCGGGCGCGGTGGATTTGCTGTCGCTGGTGAAGGAGTCCACGGGCGGCGCAGTGTGCGCGTTCGAGCTGATGCCGCGCATCGGGCTTGATCTGGTGGTCGCCCATGTGCCCGGCGCGCGCCACCCGCTGGCGGGCGAGCCGGACTGGTGCGTGCTGATCGAGGTGACCAGCGGCGAGCCGGACCGGGCCGCAGTCCTGATGGAGCGCGCGCTGGAGGCGGCGTTCGAGCGCGGGCTCGTCTCCGACGCCGTGATCGCCCAGTCCCAGGCCCAGGCGGCGGAATTCTGGCGCCTGCGCGAATCCATTCCCGAAGGCGAGAAGGCGCACGGCAAGGCGGCCAAGCATGACGTGTCGGTGCCGGTTTCGCGCATGGCCGCCTTCATGGGCGAAGCGGCGGCGCTGGCCGAAAGCGCGCTGGACGACGCCCTGGTGATCGCGTTCGGCCATGTCGGCGACGGCAATGTGCATTTCAACATCGCGCGCCGGGCGCCGGGCGGCGGCGAGGAATTCCTCGCCCGCGCTGCGCCGGTCACCGCGCAGCTCTATGATCTGGTGGACCGCCATCACGGATCCATCTCGGCCGAACATGGCATCGGCACGATCAAGCAGGCCGAGTTCCTGCAGCGAAAGCCAGCCGAGGCGGGCCTCATGCGCGCCATCAAGGGCGTGCTCGACCCCCATTCCATCATGAACCCGCGCGTGCTTCTGGGCTGACCGGCGCAGCGTTTGACCTGCGCGCCGCAGGCCTTATCTCAGGATGTGCCCTGACGAGGATGTCTGATGCTGATTCTCTTGTCGCCCGCCAAGCAACTCGACTTCACGCCCGCGCCGGCGCCACTGGTGACGCAGCCGGTTCTGGCCGGCCGCACCCGCGTGCTGGCGCGCACCACGCGCGCCCTGAGCCAGGGCGACATCAAGGCGCTCATGGATCTGTCCGATGATCTCGCCCGCCTCAACCGCGAGCGCTTCCAGGCCTTTGATCCTGACGCCCCCGGCAGCCAGCCCGCCGCGTTCGCCTTCGCCGGCGAAGTGTATCGCGGACTGGATGCGCGCTCGCTGTCGCACGAGGACCTGGAATGGGCGCAGGACCGCCTGCGCATCCTGTCGGGTCTGTACGGCGTGTTGCGGCCGCTGGACGCCATCCAGCCCTACCGGCTGGAGATGGGCACGCGGCTAAGGACCCGGTCCGGCGCGACGCTCTATGATTTCTGGCGCGACGACATCGCCAAATCCCTCAAGCGCGATCTCGAGGGCCAGGCCGCACCGGCGGTGGTCAATCTCGCCTCCCAGGAATACGCCAGGGCCGCACGGCTCTCATCGCTGGGGGCGCCGGTGATCAGCGTTGATTTCAAGGAAGAAAAGGACGGCCAGCTGCGCGCGCTGATGGTTTTCGCCAAGAAGGCGCGCGGCATGATGGCCCGGTGGATCATCGAGAACCGGATCGAAGACCCCGAGTCGCTGACCCGGTTCGATTGCGATGGCTACCGCCTTGCGGAGCGTGACGACAGGACCGGCGCCCTTTTGTTCACCCGGCCCCAGCCGGCAAAAAGGGATTAGCGGGCGCGGCGCGCGGCGCCAGGCGATAGTGAATGGCGAGCCGATCCAGCGCCAGGCGCAGCGCCGGCGCGCCACTGCGGGACGGCCAGCCCAGCTCATTCTCGGCGGCGCTCATGGGCGCATCGCGCAGCACCAGCGCGGTGAGCAGGCGGTCGAGCCC